>JAOPVG010000374.1 GCA_025966255.1 Jatrophihabitans sp. | reverse complement strand
CACCGGTGTTGCTCCGACCTATGACCCGGCCGGCTCGTCGACCTATGCCCCAGCGCCGCCGCCTGGCTACGAGCCCATCGCTCCGCCCGGCTACGGCACACCGACCTACGGTGCCCCGACCTACGGTGCGCCGACCTACGGTGCGCCGACCTACGGCTCTGGTGCGCCGTCGTACGGGCCGGCCGATGGGCCCGACACCGGCGGGCAGGTGTCCCCGTGAGCGCCCCATATCCCGGCGCATCGAGCCCGCATGACGGAGGCCGCCACGCTGCCGACGCGTCCGTCGGCGAGTTGCTCGCTGACGTCAGTCGCGACCTGTCCACCCTCATGCGCCAAGAGGTCGAACTCGCGAAGGCCGAGATCAAGACCGAGGTCGCCAAGGCCGGCAAGGGCGTCGGCCTGCTCGGCGGCTCCGGGTTCGCCGGCTACATGGTGTTGCTGTTCCTGTCCATCGCCCTGTGGTGGGGGCTGGCCAACGTCATGGACCAGGGCTGGGCCGCGCTCATCGTCGCCGGCGTGTGGGCCGTGCTCGGCGCCGTCCTGTTCATCACTGGCCGCGGCACGCTGCGCGCGGTCAATCCGACACCGGAACGAACCGTCGACACGGTCAAGCAAGTCCCCGACGCACTCAAAGTCCACTGAGGAGTAATCATGACCACCCCCCAAGAGATTCAGCGTGACATCGAGCAGACCCGGGTATCGCTCAGCGCCGACGTCGACCGCCTCAGTGACAAGGTGTCGCCGTCGAAGGTGGTCGGTCGCCGCGTCGATCGGATCAAGAGCGCGTCCACCTCGGCCAAGGACCGGATCATGGGCTCGGCGGAGTCGGCCCGGTCCAGCGGCGGCGCGGCCACGCAGACTCTGGCGTCGGCCGCCTCGAGTATGAGCGATGCGGCCGGCTCGGCCCCGCGCGCGGTTCGGCAACAGACGCAGGGCAACCCGCTGGCCGCCGGGCTGATCGCCTTCGGTGTCGGGTGGCTCGTCTCGTCGACGATTCCCGCGTCGCAGCGTGAGCAGGACCTGGCCCGCGCTGCGCAGGACAAGGCGGGCGACCTCGCGCAGCCCGTGAAGGAGCAGGCACAGGAAGTGGCCGCGAACCTGCAGGAGCCGATCCAGCACTCGGCCGAGCAGATCAAGGCCACGGCCACTGACGCGGCGTCGCAAACGGTTGACCACGCGAAGTCGGCCGCGGCCGACGTCAAACAGCCGCTGCAGCAGTAGGAGGTTCGACGATGTCGACCCCGGCCCGCCCCGCGCCCAAAGGCGAACCGCAATCGCCCTCCGACATCCCGAAGCCGGGCTGGGTCAGCGTCCTGCGGAGGGCCCTCAACCAGTTCAGGCACGACGACATCACCGATCGGGCCGCCGCGCTCACCTACTACGGCGTGCTGGCGCTGTTCCCCGGGCTGCTGGTGCTGATCTCTCTGCTCGGTCTCGCGGGGAAGTCCACGACCCAGAAGTTCCTCGACAACGTCGACCAGGTGGCACCGAGCGGCGTCACCAGTTTCCTGAAGACGGTCATCCAGCAGGTGCAGGGCCACAGCGGGACGGCCGGTATCGCGGCGATCGTCGGTCTGGTGCTGGCCCTGTGGTCGGCGTCGGGGTACGTGGCCGGTTTCATGCGGGCGTCGAACGCCATCTACGACGTCGACGAAGGCCGTCCGATCTGGCGTACCGCGCCGCTGCGGCTGCTGGTGACCCTCGCGCTGGTGATCATGCTCGTACTCAGTGCGATCATGGTTGTCGTCACCGGACCCGTAGCCAAGCAGGTCGGCAAGGTGCTCGGCATCGGCGACACCGCCGTGCTGATCTGGGACATCGCCAAGTGGCCGGTGCTGCTCGTCATCGTGAGCCTGATGTTCTCGCTCTTGTACTGGGCCTGCCCCAACGTCAAACAGCCCGGCTTCAAATGGATCACTCCCGGCGGCGTGATCGCGGTGGTCGTCTGGTTGATCGCATCCGGACTGTTCGCCGTGTACGTGTCATTCTCCGGCTCGTACAACAAGACCTACGGATCGCTGGCGACGGTGATCGTCTTCTTGGTATGGCTGTGGATCACGAACATTGCGATCTTGCTCGGCGCCGAGTTCAACGCCGAGAGCCAGCGGCAGCGCGGCATCCAGGCCGGCCTGCCCGAAGATCTTGAACCGTTCGCCGAACTGCGCTCGACCGCGAAGCTCGACGCGCGCGAGAAGCGCCGCGCCGAGGAGGCCGACCGCCTCCGCGAGGACGCAGTGGGGAGTGACCGCAACTCGCGCTGGACCTAGCACGAGCACCGGCCTTGATCCCTGAACGATTCCTGTACATCACCTGGGCGTGCGTGCATTCTCAGGGTCGAAAGAGCAGTCTTGGGGTATGTCGATCCTCCCGTCCGTCAGTGGCACCTCTGATCGCACCAGGCGCCGGATGGCGTGGGCCGCGCCGGTCGTTGTGGCCGGGGCTGTGGCGGCGGGAGTGATGGTGAGCAACGCGTCCTCGTCGGCCGCCAGCCCGACCCTCCCCACGCGCACGGCCGCCCAGCTGCTGACTGCAGTGCAGAAGAGCAACGTGACGGCGCTGTACGGGCAGATCACGGAGTCCGCGAGCCTGGGGCTGCCGAGCCTGCCGGGTGATCGCGCGAACGCCTCGTTCTCGTGGCAGACGTTCATCACCGGTTCGCACTCGGCCAAGGTCTGGATCGACGGCCCGGACAAGCAGCGCGTCGCGCTCGTGGGGGAGCTGTCGGAGGCCGACGTCGTCCACAACGGCCAGAACGTGTGGTCCTACACGTCGGCCACCGACACGGTCACGCACACGGTGCTGCCGAAGGACAAGGCTGGCCAGACCGAGAAGACGAACGAGCCGTCGGCCGCGGACGCCACGCCGGCCGGCCTCGCGGCCCGCGTGCTCAAGGCCATCGACCCGACCACCAAGGTCGCGGTCGACTCCACCACCGTCGTGGCCAATCAGGACGCCTACGTGCTGACGATCAGTCCCCGCGACACGCGGTCGACGGTGTCCAAGGTGACGATCGCGATTGATGCCAAGAAGTACGTGCCGTTGGCGGTCAAGATCTACGGCACGGGTTCCACTCCGGCCTTCCAGGTCGGCTTCACCAGCATCACCTACGCCAAGCCGGCCGCGTCGACCTTCAACTTCCAGACCCCGAAGGGCGCCACCACGTCCAACGATCCCTTCGGGATCAAGAGCGACCCCGAAGGCCACCACCACGGTGCCAAGGTGAAGGGCACGCAGAAGCCCACGGCCGAGCCGGCCGCCACCGATCCCGCGCGTTCGTCGAAGGCGCCCAAGGTCATCGGCAAGGGTTGGACGTCGGTCGTCGAACTGCCCGCCGGTTCCGCCGGGGCCACGCTCAACAACAGCACGTTGCAGGACCTGACGACCTCGGTGGGCAACTCCGGCGCCCGATTGCTGCACACCGCGGTGATCAACGCCGTGCTCCTGCCCGACGGTCGGGTCTTCGTCGGCGCGGTGAGCCCGAGCTTCCTCGAGAACGTCGCCGCTACGACTCCGAACTGACGCGCTGACCCTTGTCGACCCCCACGCCGTCCACGGTGCAGCCGTTCGCGGCCGGCGCCGAGGCTCCCGAACCGATCACTCCCGCGCCGCCACTCGCGCTGCGCACCTCGGGGCTGACGCGCCGCTTCGGTGACCAGGTCGCCGTGGACGCGGTGGATCTGATCGTGCCGCGCGGGGCGATCTACGGCTTCCTTGGCCCCAACGGCTCGGGCAAGACGACCACCATTCGAGTGCTGCTGGGCTTGATCTCGGCCGACGCCGGTGAGGTGGAGATGCTCGGCCACCCGATGCCGCGGGCCTCGACCCGGGTGCTGCCCCGGGTGGGCGCGCTGATCGAGGGCCCGGCGTTCCATCCGTACATCACCGGTGCGCAGAACCTGCGCCGCCTCGACGTCAGCGATGCCACGGCGAACCCGGCCACGTCCGCGGAACGCATCACGACGGCGCTGGCCCGGGTGGGTCTCACCGCCGCGGCGGGCAAGAAGTACCGCAACTACTCCCTTGGCATGAAGCAGCGCCTGGGCCTCGCCGCGGCACTGCTGCAGCCGCGCGATCTGTTGATCCTGGACGAGCCGACCAACGGCCTCGACCCCCAGGGCACCCGCGAGGTGCGCAAGCTCATCCGCGACCTTGCCAGCGATGGCACCACCGTGCTCGTGTCGAGCCATCTGCTCAGCGAGATCGAGCAGGTGGCCACCCACGTCGGCATGATGGCGGGCGGGAAGCTGGTCCGGCAGGGAACCCTGCAGGACGTCCTGGCCGACGGCGCTCCCACCATCCGCGTTGACACCCCGGACCTCGAGACTGCGATAGCCGTCATGCAGCAGATGGGGCTGGAGGCCGCCGCGCTGGGTCCGGACGGCCCCGTGACCGCCCGCCTCGGCTCGATGGCGGTCGAGGACGTGGCCAACGCCCTCGTGCACGCCGACGTCCGGCTGCACAGCCTGAACGTGGATCGGCCCGACCTCGAAGAGCTGTTCGTGTCGATCACCGGGGAGGGCTTCGATGTCCTCCGCTGACGGCCTCCGCACGAACGGTGCGGGCGCGACGACCGGCGTCCTGATTTCGGGCGCGGCTCCGAGCGCCGACGTCGAACCCAAGCGCTATCGCGGCGCCTTCGTGCGGCTGTACCGCGGGGAGATGCGGCTGCTCCTGACTCGCCGCCGCAACATGATCCTGCTCGGTGTGCTGGCGGTGGTGCCGATCTTCATCGGCATCGCGGTCAAGGTCAGCGATCCCGGCAACGGCGACGGCCCGCAGTTCATCGGGCGCATCACCGGTAACGGTCTGTTCCTCGTGTTCACGGCCCTCACCGTGGGCATCCCGTTCTTCCTGCCGCTCGTCATCGGCGTGATCGCGGGCGACTCCATCGCCGGCGAGGCCGGAATGGGGACCCTGCGCTACCTGCTCACTGTCCCGGTCGCGCGCGGGCGGCTGCTGGCCGTCAAGACCCTCGCCGTGGCCACCTTCACCTTCATTTCCGTCCTGGTCGTCGCCATCATCGGGTTGATCATGGGTGCCGCCCTGTTCGGTCTGCATTCACTGGTGCTGCTCTCTGGCGACACGGTCGGGATCGGCAGCGCCTTGCTGCGCACCCTCGGCGTGGTCGCCTATGTGACGATCGCGCTGTTCGCGCTCGCCGCCGGGGGCCTGTTCATCTCCACGCTCACCGAGAACGCCATCGCCGCCATGGCCGCCACAGTGAGCATCGCCGTCTTCTCCGCGTTGCTCGACGCCGTCCCGCAGCTGTCGGCGATCCACCCGGCCCTGCTGACCGATCACTGGCTCGGGTTCGGTGAGTTGCTCCGGACGTCGATCAGCGCGTCCGACCTCATCAGCTGGACGGGCTTGCATCTGGCCTACGCCGCGATCTTCCTCAGCCTCGCGTGGTCCCGCATCACCACGCGGGACATCACCAGCTGAGCCGAACAGAGCTCAGCTGAGCCAGCTTGGCTGGCTCACGCCGGCGGGAACCGCACGCGGAAGCGCGAGTCGTCCCTGACCGGCCCGACGTCCCCCACCACCGTGACGTCCCCGGCCGCCGCGCGAGCGAGGCGCCGCGCGAGCGCCAGGCCGAGACCCGCGCCGTCGTGCCCGTCATCGGTCGCGCCGCGCCGACCCGGCTCGAAGATCGCCTCGCGCAGGTCGGCCGATACGCCGGGTCCGTCGTCGGCGATCTCCACGATGACCGACTCTGAGGTCCGACGGGCCGAGATGGTCACCGTCGTGGTCGCATAGCGACACGCGTTGTCCAGGATCGGCGCCAGGATCCGCTCGGCGATCGCCTCGTCCACACCCACGGCCAGGCTCGGTGCGATGTCCACGACGATCTTGGGATCCGAGTCGGCGCCGGCCCGCATCCGCACCAGGCCGGCGACGACCGGCTTGAGGTCGCAGCGCCCTGGGGCGTCCTGGATGTCGACGCGGGCGGCGGACAGCAGCGTCTCGAGGATGCGGTCCATCGCCATCGCGCTTTCGCGCATGGCGTTGTGCGCGGTGCCGAGATCCTCGGCCGAGTGCGGACGGGCCAGCAGCAGGTCGGTCTCGGCGACGATTCGCGACAGCGGCGTCCGCAGTTCGTGGGAGAGCTCGGCCGACAGGCGGCGCTCATGGCGCACGATCGCCGATAGCCGGTCAAGCACGCCGTTGAGCGTGCTCGCGAGGGTCTGCACCTCGCGGAAGCGCTGGTCGTTGCCGAAGCGTTCGGTCAGGGCGTGCGCGCTCCACTCGCCGGCCTGCCGGGTCATCGCATCCACCGGACGCAGGGCCCGGCCGGCGGCGAACCGAAGCACGGGGTAGGCGCCGAGCAGCACCAGAAGCGCGACGAGGCCGGACCCGACGAACGTCTCCGTCCGAGCGCGTTGGTTGGGGGCGGAGGACACGGCGGCGACGACCGTGCCGTAGCGGTGGCCGTTGCGGACGAACGGGAGCACGTAGAAGCGGTAGTCGCCTCGGTTGAGGTAGGTCGTCCCCTGCAGCGCAAGCGAATCAGCCACGGCTTGGAGGTTGGGGCCGCCCGGTGGTCGCTCGACCGCGCGGGTGCCCGCGTACACCCAGATGCCCGAGTCGAGCGCCTCGTCGCCGCCGAGTTCACGGGCCGTGACCACCCCGGTCGGTGAGACGGCGACCGTCGCGGCCGCGGTCGTGGCGCGGGTGCGCAGGACGACGTCGAGTTCGCGACTCAGCCGCGTCGACAGGACGAAGTTGAAGGCGACCGTCAGCACCAGCACCCAGGCGGCGATGACGCCGAGGCCGAGCAGGGACACCCGTCCGCGCAGCGTCCGGCGGACCGGCGTGACCTCAGCGGATTCGGTACCCGACACCACGCGCTGCCTCGATCACGTGGGCCGACTCGACCTCGGTCAACTTCCGACGCAACTTGGTGATGTATTGGTCCAAGGTGTTGTCCGAGACGATGGCACCAGCCGGCCACGCGCTGCTGACGAGGTCGCGCCGGCGGGTGATCGCGTCGGGCGCGGTGAGCAGCTTGGCCATCAGCCGGAATTCGGTCGGCGACAGCGTCACGCTGCTGGCCGTGGACGCGAGGGTGTGTGAGGTCGGATCGAGTCGAACATCACCCCACGAGCGCACCGGTTCGGCCGAGCGCCGCAACAGGGCGCGCAAGCGCGCCACGAGTTCGGAAAAGGCGAACGGCTTGGGCAGGTAGTCGTCACCTCCGGAGGAGAATCCGGACAGCCGGTCGGTGAGGTTGCCGCGAGCGGTGAGGAAGAGCACAGGGGCGTCCACGCCGCGCGCCCGCAATGCCCCGCAGACGTCGCGCCCGTCGGCGTCAGGCAGGCCGATGTCGAGGAGCAAGGCGTCCACCCCGCCGTCGACCGCCGCGCGCAGGGCGGAGGCTCCGTCGGAGGCGGTGATCACCTCGAAGCCCTCTTCGCGCAGCCCGCGGGCCAGGACATCGCGCAGCCCGTGGTCGTCCTCGACGACGAGAACCCGCTCAGCAGTCACGGGCCGAGTATGTGTCACGTCCCCACAATCCCGCCCGGTACGGTCAGGATGAGTACAGGTTCCACCAGACAGGGTGGTCCGATGACACCGGAGCGGCGGCGCAGTTGTCCCAACACCTGAGCTGGCTGGAAGCCGGCGTCGTCGGAGCCTTCCAGGGTGTGGCCGAGTTGTTCCCGGTGTCGAGCCTGGGCCACAGCGTGCTCATCCCGGCGTGGGTCGGCGGTTCGTGGGCGCGCGACCTGGATGTCAGCAGACCCGAGTCGCCCTACCTCGCGTTCATCGTCGGCCTGCACGTCGCCACTGCCATCGCGCTGATTGTTTACTTCTGGCGCGACTGGGTGCGCATCGTCACGGGACTGGTCACCAGCATCGTCCGCCGCGAGGTGCGCACCTCTGATCAGCGGCTCGCCTGGCTGCTCGTGCTGGGCACCATCCCGGTCGGTCTCGTCGGGCTCGTCGGCGAACACTGGTTCCGCACCACACTGGCCAAGCCGATGCCCACCGCTGTCTTCCTCGCGGTGAACGGCCTGATCCTCCTGGCGAGCGAGCAGTACCGGCGCCGCGACCCGAACGTCGATTCCGAATACGTGGACGAGCGCGTCTCCGGGCCGCAGTCCGACGAACGGCTCGCCTCGATGGGGGTGAAGCCGGCGGTGCTCATCGGCTCCACGCAGATCCTGGCGCTGGCGCCCGGCATCTCGCGCTCGGGCATCGCCACCGTGGCCGGCCTGCTGCGCGGGCTGTCCCGCGAGGACGCCGCCCGGTTCTCGTTCCTGCTCGCCACGCCGGTCATCCTCGCTGCCGGCGCCCTCAAGCTCGGCGATCTCGCCGGCCCGCTGGGCAACGGCATCCGGGGCCAGGTGCTCTTCGGCTCCGTGTTGTCAGGAATCGGCGCATACCTGTCGGTACGGTTCCTCACCCGCTACCTCGCCAACCGCTCGCTGCGCCCGTTCGGCATCTACTGCCTCGCGGCCGGCATCGCCAGCCTCGTGTGGTTCAGCGTCCGGTAGCTCCGGACGGGTCCGCAACGATGGCATCGGTCCTGCTCGTCGAGGACGACGAGACGATCGGTCGGTTACTGGACGACGCCCTGCGCGCGAACCGCTACCGGACGATCTGGTGCCGTTCGGGCGGCGAGGCCCTCGAAGCGGTCTCGCGCGAGGCGGCCGATCTGGTGATCCTGGATCTGGGCCTGCCCGATCTCGACGGCGTGGACGTGTGTCGCGCCGTGCGGCAGCGGCTGCCGGGCACCGTGATCGTGATCCTCACCGCGCGCGACGCCGAGATCGACGTGGTCGTCGGCCTGGAGGCCGGCGCGGACGACTACCTGACCAAACCCATCCGGCTCACGGAGTTGATGGCGCGGCTGCGCGCCCACCTGCGCCGGGGGCCGGCGGGCGCCTCGTCGGCCGTGCACATCGTGGGGGAGTTGCGGGTCGACGGGTCGGCGCGGCGGGCCTGGCTGGGGGAGCATGAGCTCGAGCTGCGGGCCAAGGAGTTCGACCTGCTGGCCCGGCTGGCGGCCGAGCCGGCGACGGCGATCAGCCGGACCGCGTTGATGTCCGACGTGTGGGACGACAACTGGCGCGGATCGACGAAGACGCTCGACGTGCACGTCGCCGCCCTGCGCCGCAAGCTGGAGCAAGCCGCCGATCTCGGAGGCCCGAAGGCCCCCGAGATCGCAACCCTGCGCGGCTTCGGCTACCGGCTAGAGCCGCCGGATCGTGGGTAGTAGCGACCGACCGGCGAGACGCAGAGTACCGACCGTCACCGCGACCAGGCAGCCGACGATCAGCGCCGCCAGACCACCGAGGTAGACCCACGGCACGGTGATCGCCGCCGGGGGCGGGTCGAAGACACCGGTGAGCACCTTGACCAGCATCGTGGAGAGCTCGCCTCCGAGCACGACCCCACCGATCAACCCGGCGATGCCGAGGATGCTGGTCTCGCCGGCGATCGCGGCCCGCAGATGCCGCCGCCGGGCCCCGAGCGCACTCATGATCGCCAGGCTGCGACGCCGTTCGGCCAGGCCCAGCGCCACCACCAGCCCACCTGCCGCGGCCGCGAGCACGAGCGCGAAGGCGAGCTCCACGCGGGTGAGGCCGGACAGATCGACCGACGTGAGGCTGGAGCCGACCTTGCCCCGCACGGTGGCGATGTCGGTCACCGCGACGGTCGGTCCGACGAGCTTGCGCACGCTGGCGGCCACGGCGGCGCTGTTCGAGCCGCCGGTGTTCACCAGGAACGTGCCGACGGAGGCGTTGCCCGTCTTCTGCGCGACGTAGCTCGCGTTCGTCAGGAAGAAGCTGTCCTTGGGTGCCGTCGGGAACTCCGACACGATGCCGACGTAGTGGAACGGCACAGTGATCTGCTTGTGCGTGCGGCCGTCGACGAGACGCAGGTTGAGCAGGTCGCCGAGATGCAGCTGGTAGTCCTTCACCGTCTCCGAGCTGACCAGGATCGAGTCCGGTTTCGCGGCCAGGGTGTGCATCATCGACGCCGCACTGCCGCCGATGAAGTAGGCGTCCTGGAGCGCGGTGACCGACCGGATCGATGCGGGCTGGACGCCGTACATGTCCTGCAGGTCAGCGCCGACGTAGGCGTAGCGGTGCTGGACGGGCTCGACGGCCTTCACGCCGGGCACCGAAGCGAGTTGCTTCGCGAAGGAGGCGCCGACGGTGGCCCCGGGCGACTCGGTCACGGTGACGTCGGCGCCGTTGGTGAGTTGGGCGTCCGCCTCGGCCTGTGCCTTGTAGGTGGCGTCGAACGTCGCCGTGGAGATCGCGAACGCGATGGCCAGCGCCAGCAGCGTCGCCGCCTTGACCAGCGGTCGGCGTTGGCGGGCCATGCTGGACCCCAGTAGCGGCGCGATCCGGCCTGCGAGGGGTTGCAGCAGCTTCGACGTCACGCGCCGGCCGCGGCCGAGCAGCAGGTCGACGAGGCGCCAGACGAGCAGCCCGGCGCCGAGCCACAGCAGGGCGGGTCCGGCCAGCGCCCAGTAGGACACCGAGATCGTCGGCACGCCCTCGGGGGCGAGGACGAGTTGGTAACCGTTGCGGCTCGTCGTCGTGAAGACCAGACCGGCCCCGATGAGGGCGGCCACGTCGAACCCGTAGCGGGCCCACCAGGGGAGGCGGGACGCGGTGATCACCTGCCGCCCAGCGGCCACGGTCTGCTCGCGCACGTCGCGCCGAGCCGGGACGAGGATCGCGGCAGCAGTGATGACGAGCCCGACGGCCACGGCCAGTCCGCTCCACGCGAATGCGGAGGCAGTGGTGGCGCCGAAACTCGCCGAGCCGAAGGCGACCTTGCCGACGATCAGCGCGACCACCAATCCGGCGACGCAGCCCACCACGCCGATCACCGCGGCTTCCACCGCGGCGAGGCGAAGAAGCTGGCGCACCGACGCGCCGCGGATGCGCAGCAGAGCCTGCTCGCCCCGACGCCGCGCGGCACCGGACGAGGCCACCGTGGCGGTGAGCAAGCCGGCCAGGATCGCTCCGGGCAGCCCCAGGAACAGGAACAGCACCTGCGCGTACGCGGCGTCACCTCGAGCCGCGTCGAGCGCGGCGCCGAGGTTGTTGCCCACCGTGGCCGTGCCCGAGCTCCGCGCTTCGAGGTTGTGCGCCGCGCCGGTCGCCTGGGCGAAGGCCGCCGCGGGGTCGCTCGGCAGCGAATTGCTCAGCTGAGTGTGGATCTGGGTCGCCACGAGGTCCGGACGGGCCTTTTGCAGCGGCGTGCTGAAGGCGTTCCATTGCGACGACGGCAGCAACACGATGTTGTCCGGCGGGGCCGACAGCTGTGAGCCCGGCGGTGCACCGACCTTCTGGAACAGCGAATCCACCTGGGGCAGATCGACGACGCCGGCCACGGTGACCGATACCGGCGCCAGACCCGGCCGCTGGATGGTGATCTGGCTCCCCGGTGCAGCGTGCAGGTTCGACGCCGTCTGCTGCGCGACCAGGACGCCACTGCTGGCACCGGTGAGCGTGCGGATTTCGCCGGGGAAGGTCGCCCGGTAGGTGGGCGGAATGCCGAGGACGAAACCGCCGCCCGTCGACTGCACGCTGCCGCTGGTCGTCGCCGTGAACCCGGGCACCTGCGTGAAGCCGACCGATTGGACGGCGCGCACGCCGGGCGTCTTCGCGACGAGGCCGGCGACCTTGTTGGCATCGGCGCCCTGGGCCACCTGCACCTGCCAGTCCACGCTGACCGAACGCACGGCCCGGCTCGTCATCGTGGCCTTGGCGTGGGCGAGGAATGCGCCCAGGCTGGCCAGCAGGGCCACCGCGATCGCGATACCCACCGCCGCACCGATCAGGCGGGCGGGCTGGCGGCGCAGCAGTCCGGCCATCCAGATGCGGATCATGCGGCGTCTCCGTCCTTCGTGAGCAGCCGTCCGTCGCGCATCGGCCAGATGTGATCGAGGCGGCGCGCGATGGCCGGATCGTGTGTGGCGACGACGAGGGCGGCGTCGATCTCTTCGCACACGTCGAGCAGTACCTGCGCGACGTGTTCGGCGTTGCCGCGATCGAGTTTGCTGGTCGGCTCGTCGGCCAGGATGAGCTGCGGCCGCGCGGCGAGAACGCGGGCGATCACCACCCGCTGGGCCTGGCCGCCGGACAGCTCCTGGGGAAGATCGTTCTGCAGTCCGTCGAGAGACAGCAGCGCGAGAGCCTCGAGCGCCCGGGTGCGCGCGTCGTCGCGCGCCGCGCCGCCGAACAGCAGCGGGAGCTCCACGTTCTCGAGGACCGACAGGCTGGGGATGAGGCTCGGGGCCTGGAACACGAGGCCGGCGCGCTGCGCGCCGTCGCGGGGATTCCCGCCGAGCGCCGGCCACTCGATCGTGCCCACCGTCGGCGTCTCGAGGCCGCTGAGCAGGTGCAGCAGGGTCGACTTCCCGGACCCGGACGGGCCGGTGATGGCCACCCGGTCGCCAGCTTCGATCGTGCAGGTTGTGCCGTAGAGCGCCACCACGGCGCGCTCGCCGGTGCCGTAGGTGCGGCCCACGTCGACGCAGCGGGCGACCACCTGTGCGGTCAGGGGGGAACGAGCCGCCGAGGACGACTCCACTGAAGATCTGGGCATCATGCGATCCGTCCACTGTCGAGGGTGACGATCCGGTCAGCCGCCTCGGCCACGAGGCCGGAGTGGCTGGCGACCAGTACTGCGGTGCCGCCGTGCGCGCGGTCGCGCATCAGGGTGAGCACTTGATGCTCGGTGACACCGTCGAGTTCGCCGGTGGGTTCGTCGGCGAGCAGGATCGCCGGATCGTTGGCCAAGGCCACCGCGAGCCCGGCCCGCACCGTCTCACCACCGGAGAGCGTGTCGGGACGGGCCGAGGCGCGGGCGGCGATCCCGAGCGAATCGAGCAACTCCATCGTGCGGGCGGGTGACGGCCGCGCACCGGCCAGCCGGCGGACGAGCGCGACGTTCTGCGCGACGGTGAGGTGCGCGAGCAGGTTGCCGCTCTGCGTCACTATGCCGACGAGGCGCGCGCGCAGGCGGGCTCGCTCCGGCTCCGGGCGGCGGGTGATCCGGACGCCCTTGATCCGCACCGTGCCGCCGTCCGGCTCGTCCAATCCGGCGAGGCACGACAGCAGCGTCGACTTCCCCGATCCGGACGGCCCTGTCACGGCGATGAACTCGCCGGGCTCGATCGCCATCGACACGCCACGCAAGGCCTGCGTCTCTTCGTCGCCCGCATGAAAGAACCGGTGTAGGGCCTCAGCCTCGACGGCGGCGCTCACTTGCCGGTCCAGGCGAAGGAATCGGTGACCTTGCGCCACGGGTCGACGTTGTCGGCGCCGACCGGCGCGGCGAGGGTCAGCACGACCTCGTTTCCGTTCTTCCAGAACTCGTACCGCTCGACGGCCTGGATCACCACCTTGCCGGTGACCGGGTTGACCGGGGACTGCGCCTTGTACGTGATGAGCACGCCCGGCCCGGACGTGCGGCTCACCGCCTTGACGGCACCGGCGACGAAGGCGACGGCCTGCGAACGAATGGTCGGCAATTCGGTGGCCTGCGCCGAGGCGACGGTCGGTGCCTTCGCGGCGGGGACGGATTGGATTGTGATGCTGTTGTACTTGTCGGTGAAGTGCGTCCCCGCACCCTGCGCCTGTTGGGTCCACCCTTCCGGCACGGACACGGTGAACTTAGGCGCTTTGAACGGCACGTACGCCTGGTTGTCCGGGATGTCCCCGGGCTGTTTGGTCTCGAGCTGCGGCGCCCCGGAACTGGTCGCCGTCGTCGTTGTGCCCTGGGACTTCGGGGCCGACGGGCCAGCTGACCTGCTACTGGAACTGCACGCTGCGAGGCCCACTGCCAGCGTGGCGACGAGAACGAACGTGATGGGACGACTCCGGGGCATTCGCGCACTCCTGATGATGTTGGCTGACGGTGACGAGCTTGGGATTGACGCTACGAACGCCCCCGCCAGCCACCGGAGCGCATCGGGTTAGCGGACGGCAAAAGATTGCGGCGCGGCGACGACCTCGGCGCGGCGCTGACAGACTTGCCTCGACAACCAGCTCGGCAGGGGAGAGGCATCGATGCTTCGGCGGATCACGCTGCTTGCCGCGGGCGCGGCGCTGCTCGCCGTCGTGCTCTTCGCCATCCCTCTCGGCATCTTCGCGGCGCGCGGCTACCTCAACGACGAGCGCTTGGAACTCCAGCGGGCCGCCGCTTCGGCCGCCGCGTTGGTCCGCGGTGAGCTCACGGCCGCGGCGGCGCGCTCGTTGCCGCGGCCGGGCGAGGCCAGCATCACCCTGTACGACGCAGCGGGGAAGCGGTTGGCCGGGCCTGGGCCGGCGGTGGCCGATCCCACCGTGCAGGCCGCCCTGCGGGGACAGGAGTCCACCTCTACCACCGACGCCGCTATCACCGTCGCCGCGCCGGTGTCAGACGGCGACCGGGTGACCGGCGCCGTCGTGCTCGCCGCGAGCCTCGGCCCGGTACATCACCGGGCGATCATGGCGTGGCTCGCGCTCGCGGCCATGGGCCTGCTGGCGGTCGCGCTCGCCGGCCTGGTCGCCCGGGTGATCGCTCGTCGTCTCGCCGCGCCGCTCGACCGGCTCACCGACGTCGCCCGCCAGGTCGGTGAGGGGGATCTCACGGCGCGGGCCGCCCCCTCAGACGTGCCGGAGATCGACGTCCTGGCCGCGACGTTGAACGCCAGCACCGGTCAGCTCGAGGCGAGGATCGCCCGCGAGCGTCGCTTCTCGGCCGAGGTGTCGCACCAACTGCGCACGCCACTCACCGGGCTTCGGCTCGAACTCGAGGGCGCCTATGGGGCGGACGGGGCGCAGCGGCGCGAGGCGGTCGAACGGGCGCTGGAGACCCTCGATCGCCTCGACGCCACGATCACGGAGGTCATCACGCTCGCCCGCGACCTGCCGGCCGTACGGGTGGTCGCGGTCGACGATCTCGTGTCCGGAGTCGAGCGCCGATGGCACGGCGTGCTCGCCGCGGCCAGTCGGCCGCTGCGGCTCGTCGTCGAGGCCGGCGCACCAGCGACGCTGCCGATATCGCCGCCGGCCGTGACGCAGATCGTGGACGTCCTGATCGCGAACGCCAACGTCCACGGCCGCGGCGCCGTCACGGTCGTGGTTCGCCGGACGGGCAATGCGGTCGCGGTCGACGTCCAGGACGAGGGGCCCCCGCTGGGTATCGAACCGCCTGAGTTGTTCCGCCGCCGCCCGGGCTCGGACGGGCACGGCATCGGCCTGCCCTTCGCCCGCCGGCTGGCCGAAGCCGAGGGTGCCCGGCTCGTCCTCAGCCGGGCGGACCCGCCGACCTTCTCCCTCGTGCTCGCGAGCGAGGCGACGACGCGGGCGACGCGGCTGACGCCGGCCGGCGGGCGACGCGAGCCTGAATCCGACCTGAACGCGGGGCCGCACCAGCGGTGAAACGTTTCCGCCCCACATATCTTCGACATCATGACCCTGACCGCTTCGACGCTCTTGGCGAACCCGATCAGTCCGGACACGCTGCTGTCGGGGTCGGCGGCGCTGCTGGTGTTGGCGGTGATCCTGTTCGCCGAGTGCGGTCTGCTGGTCGGGTTCTTCCTGCCCGGGGACACGCTGTTGTT
>JAOPVG010000354.1 GCA_025966255.1 Jatrophihabitans sp. | reverse complement strand
TCGTCGGCGAGATACATGACCGGGGCGACGAACTCCGTCCCGGACTTGCGACCGCGATGGTGCAGCAGGGTTACCGGGGCGCCCTCGAAACTGCCGCCGACCTTGCCGCCGCTCGCGCGGAAGTCGGCGATGACCTGATCGTTCCAGCCCGCCATGGCTTACTCCTCGTCCTCGGGCACTGCGTCGACGCCGGCCTCAGCCCGTTGCTCCGGCGTGATTGGGGCGGGGGCTCCGGTGAGCGGGTCGTAGCCACCGCCGGTCTTCGGGAACGCGATGACGTCGCGGATGGAGTCGGTGCCCGAGAGCAGCGCGCAGATGCGGTCCCAGCCGAACGCGATCCCGCCGTGCGGCGGCGCGCCGTAGGTGAACGCATCGAGCAGGAACCCGAACTTGGCCCGGGCCTCCTCCTCACTCAGCCCCATGACCGCGAACACCCGCTCCTGCACGTCGCGGCGGTGGATACGGATCGACCCGCCACCGATCTCGTTGCCGTTGCAGACGATGTCGTAGGCGTAGGCGAGCGCCGACCCCGGGTCCGTGTCGAAGGTGTCCATGGATTCCGGCTTCGGCGAAGTGAAGGCGTGATGCACCGCCGTCCACTCGCCATGTCCGACCGCGACATCGCCCGATGCCACCGCCGCACTCGTGGGCTCGAACAGCGGCGCGTCGACGACCCAGACGAACGACCAGGCCGATTCGTCGATGAGCCCCAGCCGGTGCCCGATCTCCTGCCGGACGGCGCCGAGTAATGCCCGGGCCGACGACGGGGGTCCCGCCGCGAAGAACACCGCGTCGCCCGGCGCGGCCCCCACGTGCGCCGCCAGCCCGGCTCGCTCGGTGTCGGACAGGTTCTTCGCGACCGGGCCGCCGAGTTCACCGTCCTCGCCGACCAGGACGTAGGCCAGCCCGCGGTGCCCGCGCTGCTTGGCGAACTCCTGCCACGCGTCGAACTGGCGCCGCGGCTGCGAGGCGCCGCCCTTCATCACCACGGCCCCGACGTAGGGCGCCTGGAACACGCGAAACGGGGTGTCGGCGAAGAACGCGGTGGCCTCGGCAATCTCGAGGTCGAAGCGCAGGTCCGGCTTGTCCGAGCCGTAGCGGCGCATGGCGTCGTCGTAGGTCAGGCGCGGCAGCGGCACGGGCACGTCGTGCCCGATCAACTGCCACACCGCGACGAGCACGCTCTCGGCGAGGGCAATGACGTCGTCCTGGTCGACGAAGCTCATCTCGATGTCGAGCTGGGTGAACTCCGGCTGCCGGTCGGCCCGGAAGTCCTCGTCGCGGTAGCAGCGCGCGATCTGGAAGTAGCGCTCCATGCCGCCGACCATCAGCAGCTGCTTGAACAGCTGCGGTGACTGCGGCAGGGCGTACCAGCTGCCTGGGCGCAGGCGGGCCGGGACGAGGAAGTCGCGCGCGCCCTCGGGCGTCGACCGAGTGAGCGTCGGCGTCTCGATCTCGACGAACCTCTGGTCGTAGAGGACGTCGCGGGCGGCCTGATTGACCCGGCTGCGCAGCCGGATCGCGGCGGCCGGCCCGGGACGGCGCAGGTCGAGGTAGCGGTACTTGAGCCGCGCTTCCTCACCGACCTCGGCGTGCGCATCGACCTGGAAGGGCAGCGGGGCGGCCTCGTTCAGCACCTCGACCCGCGAGGCGACGACCTCGACCTCACCGGTGGGCAAGTGCGGGTTGATCTTGCCCTCGAGCCTGGTGCGCACCTCGCCTGTGACCGCGAGGACCCACTCGTTGCGCAGATCGTGCGCGATCTCGTCGTCGCGAACGACCACCTGCACGACGCCGGACGCGTCGCGGAGATCGATGAACGCCACCCCGCCGTGATCGCGACGGGTGGCCACCCAGCCCGCGAGCGTGACGGTCTGGCCGGCGTGCTCGGCCCGGAGAGTTCCTGCCTCGTGCGTGCGAATCACTCGACTACCTTCTGCGAGATCACCTGCGGCTGCAGGTCTACGAATGGGGGCGTCCAGGTCGCGGGATCGGCTCCCACCTGGTCACCACTGCGGATGTCCTTCACCTCGTGGCCCTCAGCCCCCGGGAACCAGACGTACGGGATACCGCGCCGCTCGGCGTAGCGGATCTGCTTGCCGAACTTCTGCGGGGACGCCGCGACCTCGGTCGGGATCCCCCGCGCCCGCAGCGTCTGAGCGATGGTGTCGCACATCGCCCGAGCGTCGTCGTCGGGCAGGGCGACCAGTACGGCGGACGGCACCGAGCGCGATGCGGTGAGCAGCCCCTGCTGGAACAGCGGGATGAGCAGCCGGGTGACGCCGAGCGAGATGCCGACGCCCGGATAGGTCACCTTCCCGTCGCTGGCCAACGAGTCGTAGCGGCCACCGGAACAGATCGAGCCCAGGCTCTCGAACCCGGCCATCCGGGTCTCGAAGACGGTGCCGGTGTAGTAGTCCAACCCCCGGGCGATACGCAGGTCGGCTTCCACGACCAGCCGCTCGCTGGTGATGCCGGCACAGCCGTCGATCACCGCCGCCAACTCGCCGAGACCTTCGTCGAGCAGCGGGTGGGAGACGCCGAGCGCCCAGACGGAGGACACGAACGACGAGTCGAGCGAGCGGATGCCGGCGAGCGCCAGGCACTGCGCGGCCTGCTCGAGCGTGAGACCGGCGTCGTCGACGAGCTGCTGGCCCACGACCTCGGACGGCACCTTGTCGAGCCGGTCGACGGCGCGCATGACCGCCGGGACGTCGGGAGCGCCGAGGCCCAGGAAGAAGCCCTCCATGAGCTTGCGGTTGTTGATCTGCAGCCGAAGTGGCGGCAGGAAGTCCAGCGCGGCCAGGGCCTCGGCCATGACCCGCGCCACCTCGACGTCGTGGTGGAACGAGAGCGAATCGCGCGCGACGACGTCGATGTCGGCCTGGGTGAACTCGCGGTAGCGCCCCGTCTGCGGCCGCTCCCCGCGCCAGACCTTCTGGATCTGGTAGCGACGGAAGGGGAACTCGAGGTGCCCGGCGTTCTCCAACACGTAGCGCGCGAACGGCACGGTGAGATCGAAGTGCAGGCCCAGCCCGGAGGAATCCGCGGCGTCATCGGGATCGGCGTGCAGCCGGCGCAGGACGTACACCTCCTTGTCGATCTCGCCTTTGCGCAGCATCTGCTCGAGCGGCTCGACGGCGCGCGTCTCCAAGGGCGCGAAGCCGTGCAGCTCGAACGTGTGCCGGAGCCGGTCGAGAACGGCGTTCTCGACGAAGCGCTGGGCCGGCAACAGCTCGGGAAATCCGCTCAGCGCCATCAGAGGCCCAAGAGGTAGGGGTTGGTGCCGCGCTCACGCGCGATCGAGGTCGCCGGGCCGTGGCCCGGGCGTACGACCGTGGCGTCGTCCATCGGCAGGATCACCTCACGCAGCGAGCGCTCCATCTCGGCCATGGACCCGCCGGGCAGGTCGCACCTGCCGATCGAGCCCGCGAACAGGACGTCGCCGGAGAAGAGAATCGGCTCGTCGGCGGCACCGGCGAGACCGAACACGACGGACCCCTTGCTGTGGCCGGGGGCGTGCCGCACGCCGAAGTCGAGGCCGGCGATGCTCACGGCCGACGCGTCGGAGAGTTCCCGTACATCGTCGGGCTCGGCGAAGGTGAGCGAGCCGAACAGTGGCGTACCGGGCCGCATACCGACGCCCGACCAGGGATCAGCCAGTTGCCCGCGGTCGGCCGGGTGGATGAAGGCCGGGACGTCGCGAGCCTGGCACACCGGGAGCACCGAGAACGTGTGATCGAAGTGCCCGTGCGTGAGCAGGACGGCCACCGGGTGCAGCCGGTGCTCGGCGATCACTTCGTCGAGTTGGCCGGTGACGCCGATGCCGGGGTCGATGACGACGCACTGCTCGCCTGCGGCAGGGGCGACCACGTAGCAGTTCGTGTCGGTCGCGTCGGACGGGAAGCCCGCGATGAGCACGGCCGGGAACTCCTGTGGGTCGAGGGAAACGGACTCGTCCAGCCTACCGAGGCCATTCTCAGCGAGTGCCGCAACTCCCTTCCGTAGACTGCCGGGGGTTTGCCCCCAAATTGCTGAGATCCCGAACCGTCCGGAGGACCGCGCTCGTGCCCACGAACAAGCAGCGTCGCGAGAACGAACGCCGCCGACTGCAGCGACAGCTCGAGCAGCGCCGCCAGCGCGAGATCGCCCGCAAGCGGTTCACGCTCATCGCATCCATCGTCGGCACACTCGTCGTCATCGCCGCCGTCGTGATCGTCATCGCCGTAGCGAGTGGTGGTAACGGCAAGTCCAACACCGCCGCCGGCGCGTCCACGACGCCCGCCACCTCGGTGACCCCCAGCGCCAGCGCCACACCGACCACGTCGGCGCCAGCGGTGAAGGCCAAGGCGGCCAAGGGGCCGTCGGTGACGTTCAACGGCGTCACCGTGAAGGGCGCCGCGGATCTCACCGGCGAACCGGGAGTGACGTCGAAGGCGTCGACGGCGCCGGCCAAGCTGGAGTACAAGGACCTCGTGGTCGGTAAGGGCGCGGCGGCGAAGCCGACCTCGACGGTGACCGTGCAGTACTCGGGAGTGCTCTACAAGAACGGCACGCCCTTCGACTCGTCCTGGTCGCGCGGACAGGCCGCGTCCTTCTCGCTGGCCCAGGTCGTCCCCGGGTTCACCCGGGGCATCGGCGGCACCACGGGCGTCCCGCCCATGAAGGTCGGCGGGCGGCGGATCATGATCCTGCCGGCCGCCCTCGGTTACGGGTCGGCCGGTCAGGGCGCGATTCCGGCCAACTCTCCGCTCGTCTTCGTGGTCGACCTGACGAAGGTCTCCGGCTGATCCGTCCGCACCGAACCAGGCCCGATCGGATCCGCCGGAGGACCCCCAAGTGCCCAACAGCAAGCAGCGCCGCGAGGCCGAGCGACGGCGTCTGCAGCGCCAGTACCAGCGACGCCAGCAGCAGCACGCGACCCGTAGGCGAATTGCGCTCATCACGTCGATCGCGGGTGCGGCCGTAGTCATCGCGGTCGTCGTCGGCTTCGTGATCGCCACGGGCAACGACAACAAAGCACCGGCCGCCACCAACGCAGCCAACGCAGCGAGCACCTCGAACGGGCCGAGCCCATCGAACACAACGAGCGCGCCGACGGTGAAACCGGCGGCCGGCACCTGCACGTTCAAGAAGTCCGGCACCGCCGCCCGCACGGTGACGACCCCGCCCCCGAATGCGCCCACCAAGGGCACGGTCAACGTGCAGGTGAAGACGACCCAGGGCACCATGACGTTCACGCTGGATCAGGCGAAGGCGCCCTGCGCGGCGGAGAACTTCGTCTCGCTGGCCAAGCAGAAGTACTTCAACTCCACGCCGTGCCACCGCCTGACCACCCAGGGCATCTTCGTGCTCCAGTGCGGCGATCCGGGCGGTACCGGCTCGGGCGGCCCGGGCTACTCGTTCGCCGACGAACTCTCCGGCACCGAGAAGTACACGCGGGGCGTGCTGGCCATGGCCAACTCCGGCGCCGATACCAACGGCAGCCAGTTCTTCATCGTCTACAAGAACTCGACCCTCGGCCCGCAGTACACGGTCTTCGGCACGGTGACAACCGGGCTCAGCGTCGTCGACAAGGTTGCGGCGAAGGGTCCCTCAACCGGCGTGGACGGCTCGCCGAAGCTCGCGATCTCGATCACTTCGGCGACGGTCCAGCAGTAGCCGCTCAGTTGGCGGCGTAGATGCGGTACACGTCGTAGCAACCCTCGACGCCGCGGATCGCCTTGATCAAATGACCGAGGTGCTTCGCCTCCGCCATCTCGAACGTGAACCGGCTGACCGCCACGCGATCGCGATTCGTGGTGACGTTGGCCGACAGGATGCTGACCCGCTCGTCGGAGAGCACCCGGGTGATGTCCGAGAGCAGTCCATGGCGGTCCAGGGCCTCGACCTGGATGGACACCACGAAGGTGGAGCCCACCGACGGCGCCCACTCGACCTCGACGATGCGCTCGGGCTGCCCGTGCAGCGCCTCGGCGTTGGTACAGCTGCGGCGGTGCACCGACACGCCACCACCCCGCGTCACGAAGCCGAGGATCTCGTCACCGGGTACCGGCGTGCAACAGCGCGCGAGCTTCACCAGGATGTCGCTGACGCCCTTGACCACGACGCCGACGTCGCCACCCGTGCGCCGCGCCGCCACCATCGGCGTGTCGTCCGTAGGCACCGTCGCCTCGGCGATGTCCTCGACCGAACCCTCCGAGCCACCGAGTTGGCTGACGAGCTTCTGCACCACCGACTGCGCCGACACGTGGCTCTCACCGATCGCGGCGTAGAGCGCGGAGATGTCGGCGAGGTGCATGTCGTGGGCAAGGGTGAGCAACTGGTCGCCGCCGAGCAGGCGCTGCATCGGCAGGGCGGCCTTGCGCATCGCCTTCGACAGCGCGGTCTTCCCGGCGTCGATCGCGTCTTCGCGCCGCTCCCGGGCGAACCACTGCCGGATCTTGGTCCGCGCCCGCGGTGACTTGACGAACTCCAACCAGTCGCGCGACGGACCGGCGTTCTCGGCCTTCGAGCTGAACACCTCGACGGTGTCACCGTTGTCGAGGGCGGACTCGAGGGCGACGAGCTTGCCGTTCACGCGCGCGCCGATACAGCGATGCCCGACCTCGGTGTGCACCGCGTACGCGAAGTCGACGGGCGTGGACCCGCTCGGCAGCGCGATGACGTCGCCCTTCGGCGTGAACACGTACACCTCGCCGGCACCGAGGTCGTAGCGCAGCGAGTCGAGGAACTCCTCGGGATCCTGCGATTCGCGCTGCCAGTCGAGCAACTGGCGCAGCCAGCCCATCTCGTCCGACATACCAGCCGGATCGGAGACCGCAAGATCCTTGCTCTCCTTGTACTTCCAATGCGCGGCGATGCCGAACTCGGCCGTGCGGTGCATCGCGTGGGTGCGGATCTGCAGCTCGACCGGCTTGCCGCCCGGCCCGATCACGGTCGTGTGCAGCGACTGGTACATGTTGAACTTCGCCATCGCGATGTAGTCCTTGAACCGGCCCGGTACCGGCTGCCAGTTCGCGTGGATCACCCCGAGGGTGGCGTAGCAGTCGCGCTCGGTGTCGACGAGTACGCGGATGCCGACGAGGTCGTAGATGTCGGTGAACTCGCGGCCGCGCACGATCATCTTCTGGTAGATCGAGTAGTAGTGCTTCGGCCGGCCGGTGACCTCGGTCTTGATGCCGCCTTCGCGCAGGTCGGCCTTGATCCGCTCGATGACCTCGCCGAGGTACGTGTCGCGCGACGGCGCGCGCTCGGCCACCAGGCGCACGATTTCGTCGTAGCGCTTCGGATACAGCGTGGCGAAGGCGAGATCCTCGAGCTCCCACTTCACCGTGTTCATGCCCAGCCGGTGCGCCAGCGGGGCCAGCACCTCGAGGGTCTCCCGGGCCTTGCGCTCCTGCTTCTCCGGCGGCAGGAAGCGGAGGGTGCGCATGTTGTGCAGGCGGTCGGCGAGCTTGATGACCAGCACGCGCGGGTCGCGCGCCATCGCCACGACCATCTTGCGGATCGTCTCGGATTCCGCGGCCGCGCCGTACTTGACCTTGTCGAGCTTGGTGACACCGTCGACGAGGTGCGCGACCTGCTCGCCGAACTCGCGGGTGATGTCCTCGAGCGTCATCCGGGTGTCTTCGACGGTGTCGTGCAATAGCGCGGCGACCAGCGTTGTGGTGTCCATGCCGAGCTCGGCGAGGATCGTCGCCACGGCGAGCGGATGCGTGATGTACGGGTCGCCGCTTTTGCGCAACTGCCCGCGGTGGCACTCCTCGGCGACGTCGTAGCCGCGTTGCAGCTTGCGGGCGTCGGCCTTCGGGTGGGCCCCCCGGTGGATGGCCAGCAACGGCTCGAGGACGGGCTGGATCGGCGACTGCCGGGTCGTGGTGACCAACCGTCGGGCGAGGCGGTCGCGCACGCGGCGGCGGTGGGTGGGACTGCCGGCATCCGGGTCGGCGGGATCGGACTCGGCGGCTGCGATGTCGGCGTTCGCGGCCTTCTTCTCGGCCTTGGTCGGCTTGGTCGGCTTCTGTGGCTTGGCGGGGGCACTGAGGGCCGCCACAGGGGCCGCCACAGGGGCCGCCGGAGGGGCCGTTGTCAGGCCAGGCGCGGACGGGCTGTCCACGGTGGCGGAGCCAGCGGGTGCAGCAGTTCCCTCTGGTGGCGGCTGTGGCTGCCGCGTGCCGGTCTCGGTGGTCAGAGCCGGTGCCCCTCTCTCGCGGTACGTACCGTCGAGTCTACGGGCGGTTGTGGTTAGAGCGTGAGCAGAGCCTCGAACGGCGCCAGCCCGTCGAGGGCCGCGCGCCCGCCGAGGAAACCGAGCTCCACAATGACGCCCATCCCCACGACGGTGCCGCCGGCCTCGGCGATGAGCTCGGCCGCTGCCCGCAGCGTGCCGCCGGTGGCCAGGACGTCGTCGACGAGCAGCACCCGCCGGCCCGACAGGATGCCGACCGGGACCTCCACGGTGGCGCTGCCGTACTCGAGGTCATAGGACCGGCTGATCGTCGGTGGCGGGAGCTTGCCGGCCTTGCGGACGGGCACCAGCCCACAGCCCAGCTGACGGGCCAGCGCGCCGGCCACGAGGAAGCCGCGCGCCTCGATGCCGGCCACGATGTCCACCGGGACGTCGGCGAACGCGGCGAGCCCGTGGATCACCGCGTCGAAGGCCTCGGCGTCGGCGAGCAGCGGCGTGATGTCCTTGAACAGGATCCCCGGCTGCGGGAAGTCCGGGACATCGCGCAGCAGACCGGCGATCCGCTCGGCCAGGTCGCTCATGCCCTCGCTCCGCTCGGGCACGCAGAGACGCAATGCCGCCAGATCGCTCCGCAAGCGTCGCTCATGCCGCTACTTGCGCTTGGGGCGCTGGGGCCGGGCGCCGACCTTCGGGGCCGGAGCCGGACCGCTGCCTCGACGAAGCGCCGCCCCACCGGCACCCACACCGGCAGTCACGCCCGCCGTCTCGGCGTCGGCCAACCGCTTCTTCTCACTCGAGCGTTTGGCCGCCACGCGCTTGGCGAGGGCTTTGTATCGCGGATCGCGCTCGGTCAGATCGACGACGATCGGCGTGGCCAGGAACAGCGACGAATAGGCACCCGAGGCCAGGCCCACGAACAGGATCAGGGCGAGGTCCTTGATCGTCCCCACGCCGAGAATTCCGGCGCCGACAAACAGCAACCCGGCGACGGGCAGCAGCGCGATGAGCGACGTGTTGATCGAGCGCATGAGCGTCTGGTTGACGGCCGTGTTCGCCGCTTCGGAGAACGTGGTGCGCGAGCCGGCGAGGATGTCCTTCGCGTTCTCGGCCACCTTGTCGTAGACGACCACTGTGTCGTAGAGCGAGAAACCAAGAATCGTCAGCAACCCGACGATCGTCGACGGCGTCACCTCGAAGCCGACGATCGAGTACACGCCGGCGGCGATGAGAAGGTCGTGGAGCAGGGCGAGGATGCCGCCGATGGCCATTCGCCATTGGAAGCGCAGGCCGATGTACACCGACACCGCGATCAAGAAAATTATCAGGCCTTCAAGCGCTTTGATGGTTGTGTCGTGGCCCCACTGCCCACCGATCGAGTCCAGCGAGATCGAGGTGGTATTCACGTGCAGGGTTTTGGCGACAGAGTTCTGCAGATTCTGTGCTGCTTGCGGGGTAAGCGTCGCCGTGTTGACGACGATCTGCCGCGACGAACCCGAGCCGACGACCTGGGGCGCGTTCTGCGGCGCGGTGCCCGCGGCCCCGAAAGCCTTGTCGACCGAGTCGGCGGTGATCGAGTTCCCCGAGGCCGGGATCTTGAACGTCGTCCCGCCCTTGAACTCGACGCCGTAGTTGAAGCCACGGATCACAAAGCTCAGCACGCAGATGAGGACGAGCACCGCCGACGCGGCATACCAACGCTTGCGTGAGCCGATGAAGTTGATGCGGGTCTCGCCGCGATAGAGGGCAGTGAATCTGGACATCAGGAGGTGCCCTCCTCGTCGGTCTTGCCGCGCAGGCGGGCTCGACGGGCCGCTGCCCGCTCGGCCGCTGATCCGGCTTCCGGCGTCGTTCGCCGCCGCGGTCGTTGGTTGTCGTCGGGATCGTCGAGATCCGGCGCTGCCGCGTTCTCAGCGTCGACCGCCGGTTGGGCCTCGTCTTCGTCCTCGGCGGTCAGCGACTCCGGCCCATCCTCCCGTTCGAGGACGGCGACCGGCGCAGCCTTGCGCTTGGCCGCGGTTCGGGACGCACCCGCACGCCTGGTCCGCGGCGCGTCGTCTTCGGACGGGGCGATGCCACCGACCCGCACCGAGTTGAGCCCGGTGAAACGCGGGTTGCCGAAGGCCCGGCTGCGCGAGAGCAGGGAGACGATCGGGTGGGTGAACAGGAAGACCACGACGAGGTCGAGGATCGTCGACAGCCCCAGCGTGAACGCGAATCCCTTCACGTCAGCGGCAGCGAAGTAGTAGAGGATCGCGGCCGCCAGGAAGGACACGGTGTCGGCGGACAGCACCGTGCGCCGGGCGCGGACCCACGCGCGCGGGATGGCTACGCGCAGAGATCTCCCCTCGTGCACCTCGTCCTTTATTCGCTCGAAGAAGACGACGAACGAATCGGCCGTGATGCCCAGCGCCACGATGAAGCCAGCAATGCCGGACAGGTCGAGGGTGAATCCGATCTGGGTGGCGAGGATGACCAGCATCGCGTAGGTGAGCGTGCCGGACACGAGCAGCGACGCGATGGTGACCAGGCCGAGTCCCCGGTAGTAGAGCAACGAGTAGATGACGACCAGGATCAGCCCGATGCCACCGGCCAGGAACGCGGCTTTGAGCTGGGACGAGCCGAGCGTCGCCGACACGTGCTGGTTGGCGTCGGCCCGGAAGCTCAGCGGCAGCTTGCCGTAGTTCAGTTGCTTGGCGAGATCGTTCGCGGTGGTCTGATTGAAACCGCCGGAGATCTGCGTCTGACGGCTCAGCGCGGCCTGCGTCACGGGTGCAGAGATCACCTGACCGTCGAGGGTGAAGCCGACAAAGTCCGAGCACGGTACGGCCGCCTGAGTCCCACACGGCGCGGTGGTGCTGGTCTGGACCGCGGTCACCCCGGTCTGGGTGGTGTTGTACTTCGAGGTCCAGGCACTCCACCGGTCGGCGCCGCTGCTGCCGAGAGTCAACGCCACCGTCCAGTCGGCCGAGCCACCCTGCCCGGACGTATTCGGGGCCTGCGCGCTGGCCGAGTCGATTTGCCGGCCGGCGACGACGACGTGGCCGAGGAGGTAGGCGATCTTCGTGCCGCTGCTTACGTCGCAGGCGAGGTAGTAGTTGTTGGCCAGGTCCGCCTCGGTCTGCGCGGCGTTGCAGTCATAGTTCCGCAGAGCGGCGGCGATCTCCTGCTGCTGCGTGCTGCTGAGCGCGGTGTAAGGCTTGCACAAGTTGTTGGCGATTCCGGGCGAGGGGCACTGCTCAGCGTTGGGAATCTTGTTCTTCAGCGATGGGTCGATCTTGATGACCTGGGCGATCGGGTCCGCGAAGCACTTGTGGACCGTCGCTGAGCTCGACGCCGAACCACTTGCCTTCGCGGTGCCGCTGGTCGTCGCGCTGCCCGACTTGGCCGCGCTCGACTTGGCCGCGGTCGACGGGACGGCGGTCGACTTGGCCGTGGTGGATGGGGCGGCGAGCTGACGTTGCTGCGCGGCGTTGGCGGCCGCCGAACCGGTCGCCGAGGCCTTCGCTGAGGTCGATGGCTTCGATGAGGGGGGCGTCGTGGTGCCGCTCCTTGTGGTTGATGGAGAGGTGGACGTCCCGGTGGACGGCGCCGCCACGGGGACGCCGCAGCTAACGGCTTGCGCCGGAGCGACTACCCCGCGGAAGTTCAGAACGGCCGCCTTACCCAGCTTGGCGACATCGGTTCCAGTGCCACTGGGGATCTCGACGACGAGCTGATCTCCACCCTGAACGACGACCGTGGAGCCGGTGACACCCGTGCCGTTGATCCGGTCCTCGAGAATCTGCCGGGCCTGCGACATCTGGGACGAAGTCG
>JAOPVG010000348.1 GCA_025966255.1 Jatrophihabitans sp. | reverse complement strand
ACGTCGACCTCGCCTTCCGCCGTTGGGATCGTCCGCGCCTTCGTGTCGGGACGCGGATGCGCACGTCGATCGGGCTCGTCGAGGTGGCCTCGGTCGACGAGGTGGCGCTCGAGTCGATCACCGATGTCGAGGCGCGCCGGGCCGGCACAGCCTCGCTGGACGAGGTGCTGACGATGCTCGCCTACCGTCCGGAGAAGCCGGTTTTCCGCATCGGTTTGCGTTACGCGGGCGACGATCCGCGGATCGCTCTGCGGGCCGAGGCCGAGCTTTCGGCCGACCAGCGCGAGCAGCTGCAGCACCGGTTGGATCGCCTCGATCGGTCGTCGTCGCGTGGCCCAAGGACCGCCGCGGTGCTGGAGATCATCGGCCGCCGACCGGCCACCCGGGCCGCAGACCTCGCCGCCGAACTCGGCCGCGATCTGGTGACGTTCAAACGCGACGTCCGCAAGCTCAAGGAGCTCGGCCTCACCGAGTCGCTCGAGGTCGGTTACCGGCTAGCGCCGCGAGCGGCCGCCCTCGCCCGCGCGCGGCAACCCTGATCGGGTCGCGGCAGCGCGCACTGCGCCTATAGCTCGTGCGAGCCGGACCTGGTCGGCTCCCAGGTGCTGTTAGCGCGGACTTGATGTGGGGATGGGGCCGGGATGATCCGCCCAATTGCATGGTTACGACGGGCCGCAGACGCGGCGCAGACCAGTCCCTCTCCCGTCGCAACGGGATGACTCGGAGGAGCACTCGCCATGATTGACGATGCGGCTAAGGCACAACCCGTCCAGCGGGGCACACGTCGGGGCATGAAGATCGCGCTCCTCAGCGCCGGCGTCGCGGCCGGAGCGATCGGCGGAACCGCGATGAGCGCCAGCGCGGTGAGCACGTCGAACGGCTCGGGCACGTCGATCACGGTCGCTTCGGCAACCACGGCCACCACTGCGCCGGGTACCGCGGGCGGTGGTGGCCGTCGAACCGGCGGCGCGGCCCCGGTGCGCAGCGACGAGAAGGCGGTCAGCGCCTCGACCACCGCGACGCTCAAGGCCGCCGCCCTCAAGGCGGTGCCCGGTGGCACGGTGTATCGCGTCGAGACCGACGCCGGTGACGGCACGTACGAGGCGCACGTGACCAAGGCCGACGGCAGCCTCGTCACGGTGAAGTTCGCGAAGGACCTGACCGTCACCAAGGTCGAAGCCGGCATGGGTGCGGGCGATCCGGCTGGGAACCACTGACTTGACCGAATGGCTGCGGGACCGGCCTACGCGCCGGCTTCGCAGCCGCCTATCACGATTCGGTGCCGCCCGAAGTGGGCAGGGCCTACGGTTCGGGCATGGATGCCGCGGTTACCGGCCCCTCGATGCCGGACGTCGCCACCTCGCGGCAGGCCGGTGAGACCTACCGGTCGTTGCGCGAACTCGGAGTGCACGAGCGCCCGGAGGGTTGGGTGGTCGCCCGAACCGAGGACCTCGCCGTCGCGGTGTCGGCACTGGAGTTGAGCGTCGCGCTACGCGGCCCGACGCACGGCGCGCTGGCCCGCTTGCAGTGCCGCATGGCCCGGTTCTCCGACGATGCCGCCCATCGGCGTCGTCGTGTTCTCGTCGAAGCGCTCCTGCCGGATCCCCGAATCATCGAACCGGCGGCGGCGGCCCGCACGGCTGCCGGGCTCGACTTCGGCGAGGCTCCCTTTGACGTCATGCCGCTCGCCCGCACCGTCCCAATCGCCGTTCTCGCTGCGGCCCTTGGTGTCAGCGCGCACGACCTTGACCGCGTCGTTGCGTTGGTCGGTGCGGTGTGCGCCGCCCTCGCGCCGGGTGCCCGCGAACCGCATGACCTGACCCAGGATGCGGACGCGGCCGCGACCGAGTTGGCGAGTCATCTCGCGCCTCTTGTGCCTGAAGGTCAGGACGAGGTGGCGGCCGCGATCAGCGTGCTGTTCCAAGCCCGCGACGCCACCGCGGCGCTCATTGGTTCGGCGCTCATCGCCCCAGTGACCAAGGCCGTCGACGATTGCGCGTCCTGGATCGAATGGACGGTGCACCACGACGCGCCGGTGCAGTGCACGCGCCGGGTCGCCCGCGCCGACTGGGCAGTCGACGGCGTCGTCGTGCCGGCCGGCTCGACGGTGTGGTTGATGCTCGCCGCTGCAGACACTTCACCCGGTCCCATTGCACCGACGTTCGGCGCGGGCCCACACGCGTGCCCAGGGTGGTCGCAGGCGCTCGCGATGGCGCGTGGGGTCGTGACGGCGGTGCACACCGCCGGCTGGCGGGCGGTGCCTGATCAGCTGATCGACTACGAACGGCGTCCCAACCTCCGGCTCCCGGCACGGGTGATGCTGCGAAAGCAACCGACTTGACCGGCCTCCAAGAAGAGGCGACGCTCGCCTCAGGAGGGCCACATGCTCAATCTCGCCGTCGTGCTCATCGCCAGCGTCCTGGTGATGGCCGCGCTGATCGACCTCCACGACCTACGCCGCGGGCGGCACCACCGCGCCGCGGGCGTGATCGCGAACGAGCGCCGCGACATGGCTGCTGACTTCGCCGCCACCCAGCACCGCGGCATCTGCATCCCGATCGACGACATCTGCCGAGACCGGCAGGCCAAGCGCTAATCCACTCTTCGCGGATCGAATGGATCAGGCGGCGTTTTGCTCGGCCGGGCAAACGTCGGCATGGCCGAGGTCGCGAAGATAGCTGGAAAATCCGCTCGGCGCCCGACCCTCGAGCCGCACGCTCGTCCGCACCGGTAGCCGCGCCGTGCGCGAGATCCGCAGATGCCCAGCCGCCCGCGCGCGGTCGGCGAGCGTCTGGTCCTCGCCGGTCGTGAGTAACGGCCAGCCGCCGAGCGCGGTATAGGCATCGGCCCGGATACCGAAATTCGCGCCGTGCACGTGCGGGTGATCGTCGCGTTGCGGGTGCCGAGCATGCCACGCGGCGTCCACCACGCCTGGCAATCTCGAATCGGGCGTCACCGTGCCGATCACCAGATGGGCACCGCGGTCCGCTTCGTCGACCATTCCGGCCAGCCAGGCGGTCGGCACCTGCGAGTCGGCGTCGGTGTTGGCCAGCCAGTGCTCCGAGGCGCGCACCCCGCTGCGTAGTAAGTGCTGCACGCCGGCGTTACGGGCCCGACCGACCGAGCGCACGGACGCTTCGATCACCTCGATGTCGGGATAGCCCGCGGCGATGGCCGCGCTCGCATCGGTGCAGCTGTCGAGCACGAGCACGATGCGCGTACGCACGACGTAGCAATGGGCGCGGTGCAGATCTGACCGACTCGCCCGGAGGGCCCGAAGGCATCGGTCGAGCAGGAACGCCTCGTTCGCAGCGGGGACGACGACCCCGACGTGCCGGATCATTCGAGCACGCCGGTATCAGTCGCCACGGAACTCGGCGAGTTCGACCAGACGTCGAGGAGGAAGTCCGCCTCGACGTGCGTCACGATGCGATGCAGACCGCCGCCGAGCGCGCTGTGTACTGCCTCGGCCGTCTGCGCATGGTCGGGGGCAGCGTGGCGCCAGTGGCAGACCACCAGCACGCCGTCCGGCGTCAGCGACGAGCGCACCCGATCGACGAGGACGCTGAGATCGCGCGCGTAGTAACCCACCTCGCTGAGCACGATCAGATCGAACTGTTGCGCTGGCCAGTCATCCGGTATCTGCCCCCGCTCGACCGTGACGTGCGGACGATCGGCGAGCCGCTGCGCCGTCTGACGCAACGCGACTTCCGCGACGTCGCAGGCGAGGACGCGATCGCAGCGCTCGGCGAGAGCTGCCGTCAACAGCCCGGTGGCGCAGCCAGGCTCGAACGCCGACCGGAATCGCTCCCGCGGCAGGCCGGCCAACAGCAGCGTCCGCTTGCGTCGTTCGTAGAACCGGTCGGCGAGACCCCATGGATCGGCCGCCTTGGCATACAGCTCGTCGAAATAGCGGGCGTCGCTGACCGGGGCCGGGTTCGGGGCCGCGACGACGAACGTCTCGTAGCGTCGCGAGAAGTGCGCAAGGACGTGGTCCGCCAGCATCGCCTCGTCGCCGGGGGCGGCCGACAGCGGCGAGTGCTGGGTGCGGTGGCAGTCCAGCGCGGCCTGCTTGCGGGCGAGGTCGTCGAGGCTGAGGTCGATCCGGCGCAGCCGACTCCATGGCAGGTCGCTCGGCTCGCCCCAGTGCCACGCCCAGATGGGGAACTGCCAATGCTGGATCTCCGGGACGTTCTCCATCACAGCGGTTGCTGCGCGAGCGCAGGCCTCGTGGTCGGGATGCGCGTCCTCGACCCATGGGCTCACGAGGTGCGTGCAGCCGTCGAGGCGGGGCGCCAGATAGCGAGTGAGCGTTCCCACGTGCTCGGTGACGTGCCCGTCGGGCAGCCCGAGGAAGACCGGGATGATCGACGGGTCGAGCGCAGCCATCGCGGCCCGCACCTCGGCCCGCCGCAGCTGGGCCAGGTGTGCCGGGCTGTGTGTCGGCGAGTTCGGATGCGACGCCTCGCCATCGGTCGCGACGATGACGCGCACGTGCGCGCCACGGGCGGCAGAGGCGGCGATCAGTCCGGCCGCCCCGAGCGTCTCGTCGTCTGGATGGGCGGCGAGCACGAGCAACCGGTCGCCCGGACCGGGCCCGGCCACCTCGAGGACGGAGCCGAGCTCGCTCGCGCGCCACACCGATTCAGGAGTGCCGGCGTCGCGGTGGTCGAAGGCCGCGCTCAACTGCCGTCCCTCTCATCGAGGGCGGCGCCGAGTGCAGCGAGGTCGCGTTCGGCGTGGTGCTGGCGGACGTAGAGCTCGAGATCGGCGGCGCGGCGCGCATGCCGCTCGTCGAAGGCGAGCGGACCCGGACCGAGTGCGTGCCCCACCTGCCGCAGCGTGCGCTCCACGGCGTCGGCCACCACCGCGCGAACGCGCAGCGCGAGAATCTCCCCGGCCGCCCCTGCAGCGTGACCCGAGTCGACGAGCGCCGCCGCCTCGCCGAGCGCGGCGGCCGCGCCGTGCAGCGCCGCGTCCACCGTCCCCACATGCAGTCGGTTCAGTTCGCCGTCGCGCTTCGCCGAGAACTCGCGCAGCGTGCGGAACAGGCCGAGGGCCCCGCCGTACCAGCACGCGGCCACACCGATCCCGCCCCACGCGAATCCTGGACGCCGCAGATACCAGCCTTCGGCGCCGACCGCCCGGGCCGGCGTCGAATCGAACTCCACCGGGGCACTGGTGATGTTGGCCAGCCCGCGGGCGACCCACGTCGCCGGGCCGTCGGCGGTGACGGACGAGTGTCGAAGGTCCACCGCGTAGAGACCACGGCCGCTGCCGGCCCGGGCGGTGACCAGCGCGTGGTCAAGCGATCCGGCAAGCGAACACCACGGCTTGGTGCCCACCAGCACGGTGGCCGCGCCGTCGTCGTAGGCGTCCAGCCGGGCTTCGCAGCTCTCCGCGGCGAAGACGCCCCACGTGCCGCCCGGAGGAGCCTCGCCCGCCTCGCCAAGGATGGCCAGCGCGTCTGAGTGCGCCTCGAGAATGCGGGCCGCGCTCAGGTCGACCTCGGCGGCGAGCGCGAGCAACTGCCACCGCTCGGCCGTTGCACCGGAGCCGGGCAATGGCAGCAGCCGTCCGTAGTCGCGAGCAACATTCAGGCCGGCCTCAACGCGGTCGCCGGCCTCATCGACTGCGGCCCGGAAATCTCCGGCCCAGGTCGGCAATTCAGCGGCAGTCATCGCAGTTCCCTCGCGCAGTCCGGTCAATGGGCGGCAATGGTTTCGCGGTAGCTACAAGAAGACGCGGACCGGCTGGTACGACGGTTCACCAGGTGGCATTCCCACATCCGACCCGAAAACCACCGATGTCGCCCGATTGCTCGCCTCGATCCCAGAACGCCAGGAACGCCCCTCAATGCCGGTCGTCCGCGCGAACCCCATCAGCGTGCGGCCGGGAGTGGCAAGGTGGGGACATGGCCGACATCATCGAACTGATCTATGAGGATCACGACTGGTTCCGACGGCACTTCTTCTATCTCGACGACGCCAGCACCGACGAGGAGCTCGCCGCCGTCTGGGA
>JAOPVG010000402.1 GCA_025966255.1 Jatrophihabitans sp. | reverse complement strand
GGCGGGACCGCAGCGGCCGCCCGCGGCCGCCGCGGGTCTTGCTCTCGCTGGGCGGGAGGAGCAGGTGCACGCCGGGAGGCTACGGCAGCATCGGCTCGCCCCGACCTTCGGCTCAGCCGGGTTCGCTATCGATGAGCTCACGTAGAGCCGGCCAAGCCGCGGCGAACCCACGGTGCAGTGGCAGCATTGCAACGCGGTCGAGTGGCCACCATTGAATAGCAGTGCTTTCGGCATTGATCGGTTTGACGTCGACCGTTCCGGAGGTGCGGGCGACGATAGTTGTGTACGACCAGCCGCCGTGCTCGTCGACCCACTCGAGGTAGGGGCTCACGGTCTCCGGATCGAGGGAGGTCTCTTCGGCTACCTCGCGCAACGCGGCAGTGATCGGATTCTCGTGACTGTCCCGAGCGCCGCCGGGCACGGCCCAGGTGTCGCCCTCGTGCGTCCACGCTGCGCGGTGCTGGAGAAGCACGCGCGACCCGTCGGTGACCAGCAGGCCCGCGGCGCCGAATCGACCCCAGTGCCGGTGCCCGAGCGAGCACTCCACCCAGCCGTTGCCGTCGCCCACCACAGGTTCATACCGCATCGTCTGGTCGCGTCGTTCCTCACGAAGGACGTTGTCGACGTCGGCCCGCCAGGTCGCCTCTCGGCGGAAGGCCGCTCGAAGCGGCTGTTGTGGGACCGGGGGCCATGGATCGGGCCGACGCCGTCGTCCAAGATACCTGCCCCGCCCGGGTCGGGTCCAAGCCCGAAGGATGTGCAGGGGTTCTGAGTTCCACGCGGGCGGGGCCGTATCGTGGTCGAGTGGACTCAGGGCAGGACGGACCGTGATGTCGGGCGAAGACCCCCGGCCGCACCGGCCTGCGCTGTTCTCGGATCTCACCGAGATCATCGACGCCGCCGGTGGTTCGACGCCCAGCTCGCGCGCCGAGATCGCCGCCGCGACCGCTGCGGTGGTCGTCCAGGCCGGCCGGTCTCCCGGCGACGGCGCGCGGTTCGTGAGCTTGGCCGACCGGGTCGGGCTGGACACGCTCGCCGCGCTCTGGCGCGATGCCGAACCGGTGAGCCTGCCCGGGGCGTTGTGGGCGCTGTACCTGCTGCGGCAGTGGTGCCAGACCGACGGTGACGAGGTCACGAGGTTGTGGCGGGCGGGGGAGGCGTTGGCACCGGCCGAGGCCGCCGTGGCCGGCGTCGCCGACTACGCCGACGTCGCGGCGATTCAACAGCTGGCCGACGCCGTGTTGGCCGGGGTCTACCAAGGTGACCTCGACGTCGCGCTCGAACGGGCCGCGGCGTTCTTCCGGGTGGTGGCCGCCGGCCGCCGCTCGCTCGGCGGTGCCGACACCGAGGGGCCTGACGTCGCCGATCTTGCCGCGCGCAACGATCGCGTGGCCGGCGCTCTGAGCGCGGCCGCGTCGCGGTGGCGGCGCGGCACCCTGCACTGACCTGCGCACTGCCGCGCCGGTTCGACCCTGGCGCTCCACCCGCTGTGTCGTCCGGCCGCTACCACACGGCGACGACGTTTCGTCGCTGGTCGTGCACAGGCGTCGGGCTCGTCCACATCTCGCGCGGACGCCCCTCAGCCGGTCGGCGATCGCAGCAGGCTTGCGGTCATGACCACCAAGTACTCACGCCCCTCGTCGCCGGCGCCGCATCGCATCTCCGGTCCGGGGGAGCTGCTGCAAGCCGTCCCGTACCTGCTCGGCTTCCACCCGCGGTCCAGCCTGGTGCTGGTCGGCCTGGCCGCCGGTGAGCTCGTCGTCACCGCGCGTCTCGACCTCGTCGACACTCGTGCCGCCGATGTCGTCGGCGACACGATCGAGGCGATGCAGCAAGGCGGCAGCAGCGAGTTCATCGCCGCCGTGTACGACGACGGTTGCGAGCCCGATCGGTCCGCCGGGCCGCCCCTGCCCTGGTCGAGCCTCGCCTGCCGGGTCGGCCAGGCGACCGCCGCCGCCGGGTGCGAGATCGTCGACGTTCTGCTCGTGTCCGGGCAACGGTGGTGGTCGTTCACCTGCGAATCCGACGACTGCTGTCCGCCGGAAGGGCGGGTCGTGCCCGACGAGCCGTCCGCATTCACGGCCGCGGCCACGTACGCCGGCGTCGTCGCCCTGCCTGACCGGTCGGCGTTGGCGGCGATTCTGGATCCGCTGCCGGACGAGGCGCGCGACGCGCTGTCCGCCGACATCGCCGCCGCCGAGAACGCCTCGGTCGCGGCGGTGCTCGACGGACAGCTGACTCGCCACCAGCGATCGGTGAAGCGGGCAATCTTCGCCGCCGCGCGGAGCTCGGGCGCACCGCGCTGGTCGGGCCTGCCCGATGTCCACGTGACTCGCTTCGGCGTCGCGCTCAGCGAGATCGACATTCGGGACTCGGTGTGGATGGCGATCGACGACGGCCGGCTCGACGGCCGCGCACTCTGGCGGGATCTCGCCCGGCGGTTGCCGGCGCCGTATGACGCCGCGCCGCTGTTCCTGTTCGGCTGGGCAGCCTGGCGGGCAGGTGACGGTGCACTGGCCGGGATCGCCGCCGAGCGGGCCGTGCTGAGCGATTCGGAGTACAGCGCGGCCGACCTGTTGCTGGCTGCACTCTCGCGCGGCCTCGATCCGCGCCGCTTTCCGAAGCTGCGGTTGCCCCGCTCGGCGTGAATCACCGGCCTGTGAACCAGTGCGGTCGGGTCGGGTCAGGCGACGAGGACGAACACGTGGTCACTGATGTCACGGTCGAACGTCGCGTGTTCGCCGTCGTCGACCCAGACCTCGACGCCACGGGCGGCCGGCGCGATGCTGATCCGGCTGCCCGGCCGCATGCCGGCGTCGGTCAGCCGATGCATCAACGCGGCGTCGGGTTGCAGCAGTTCGCTGATCCGGCTGATCACGACGTGGCCGTTGGCCGATACGGCGGCCTGGGTGAGGCTGACGAGGGCGCTCGCGGGCACGCTCGTCGCGAACGGCAGGCCGAGCTGATCCAGACCGGGGATCGGATTGCCGTGCGGGCACACGAGCGGCTTGTCCAGCAGCACCAGGATGCGCCGCTCGACGGCGTCGCTCATGACGTGTTCCCACCGGCACGCCTCGATGTGCACGTCCTCCCAGTCGAGGCCGATCACGTCAGCGAGGAGGCGTTCGGCCAGGCGGTGCTTGCGCATGACAGCGGTGGCTTCGCGGTGGCCGAGGTCGGTCAGTTGCAGGTGCCGATCATCCGCGACGTGCAGCAGGCCGTCGCGCTCCATCCGCGCCACGGTCTGGCTGACGGTCGGCCCGCTCTGCCCGAGGCGTTCGGCGATGCGGGCGCGCAGCGGTACAACGCCCTCTTCCTCGAGCTCGAACACCGTGCGCAGATACATCTCGGTGGTGTCGATCAGATCGCTGTGATGGCTCATCAACACCTCCCGGCCCGCCCCGTGCATGCCTG
>JAOPVG010000054.1 GCA_025966255.1 Jatrophihabitans sp. | reverse complement strand
GCATTGCGAACCGCACCGACTTCGACCTGAAGACCCACTCGAAGCATTCGGGTACCGACCTGACGTACTTCGATCAGGAGAAGAACGAGCGGTGGACGCCGTACGTCATCGAGCCGGCCGCCGGCCTGACCCGCGCCGTGCTGGCGTTCATGCTCGACGCCTACAGCGAAGACGAAGCGCCCAATGCCAAGGGTGTCATGGAGAAGCGCACCGTCCTGAAGTTGGACAAGCGGCTCGCGCCGGTGAAGGCCGCGGTGCTGCCGCTGTCGCGAAACACTGATCTTTCGCCCAAGGCGCGTGACCTCGCCGCCGCCCTGCGCAAGCACTGGAACATCGACTTCGACGACGCGCAGGCGATCGGGCGCCGGTACCGCCGGCAGGACGAGATCGGCACGCCGTACTGCATCACCGTCGACTTCGACACGCTTGACGACAACGCCGTCACGATCCGCGAGCGCGACACCATGAAGCAGGAGCGCGTCGCGATCGACCAGGTCGAGCGGTACCTCGGCGCGCAGCTTCCGGGCTGCTGAGGCCCACCCGTGTCGGCCTCTGTGTTGGTCAACGGCGTCGCCCCGCTGCAGCTTTCGGCCGACGTCGTGGCCGATCCGCCGGTGGTGCTGGCGCCGATGGCCGGCATCACGAACACGGCGTTCCGGGGGCTGTGCCGCGAGTCGATGGCGTCCGCGCTCGCTCCGGGCCAGGCCGGTGGGCTGTTCGTCAGCGAGATGATCACCACGCGCGCGCTGGTCGAACGCAACGCGAAGACGATGCAGCTCATCCGGTTCGAGGCCGACGAGCGCCCGCGCAGCATCCAGCTCTACGGGGTCGACCCCACCGTGGTGGGCGCCGCAGTGCGGATGATCGTCGACGAGGACCTGGCCGATCACATCGACCTTAACTTCGGCTGCCCGGTGCCGAAGGTGACCCGCAAGGGCGGTGGCTCGGCACTGCCGTGGCGCATCGGGCTCTTCGACGAGATCGTCACGACGGCCGTGCGCGAGGCGCGCGGCAACCTGCCCGTGACCGTGAAGATGCGGGTGGGCATCGACGCCGACCACGTGACGTATCGCGAGGCCGGGCTGCGCGCGCAGGACGCCGGTGTCGCGCACGTCGCTCTGCACGGCCGCACCGCGCTCGAGTTCTACGGCGGCCACGCCGACTGGTCCACGATCGCTGACCTGGCCGATTTGCTCGACATCCCCGTCCTCGGAAACGGTGACATCTGGGAGGCCGACGACGCCGTGCGGATGGTGCGTGAGACCGGCTGCACGGGCGTGGTTGTCGGCCGCGGCTGCCTCGGGCGGCCGTGGCTGTTCGCCGATCTGGCCGCCGCCTTCGCCGGCCGGGACGAGCGGGTGCGACCGACGCTGGGCGAGGTGGCCACAATGATGCACCGGCACGCCGAACTGCTCGGGCAGTGGCTGGGGGAGCAGCGCGGCGTCACCGAGTTCCGCAAGCACGTCGCCTGGTACCTGAAGGGATTCGGCGTGGGCGGCGAACTGCGTTCGGCGCTGGCGTCGTCGTCATCGATGATGGAACTGGACGACCTGCTGGCCCGTCTCGACCCGGCGCAGCCGTTTCCCGAGATCGTGCTCGGCCAGCCCCGCGGGCGAACCACGGCCGGGCGGTCGGTGGCGCTACCCGAGGGCTGGCTCGATTCGCGCGACTCGCGCGCCGTGCCCACCGGCGCGGAACTTGGCGACGGCGGCGGCTGAGGCGATCAGCTCTCGGCCTTGTCCTTGGCGTCGCTGGTCATCTCGTCCTTCGGTGCGGCTTGGACGTGGTCCTGGTCCGTGCCCTCGTCCTTGGCCATCTGCTCGGCCTGCTTGGTGATCGAGTCCTCGTCACCCTCGTGGTCGTGCGGGCCCGGGATTTCACTGGTGCCGTCGACCGCGGTACCCGAGTACAGCCCGTCGTCCGGATCGAAGTCGAGCTTGTCTCGGTCGAGGTACTCCTGGCCGTCGTCCTTGCGGATCTCGCTCAGGTCGATGACCTCGTCCTCAGCACGATCGGACGCCGGCTGATCGGACTGCTGACGGTTCTCGGTGTCCTGGTCGCTGCCCATGGGTCTCCATCCGTCGTGGTCGCCGTCACGTCTAAACCTCCCCTTGCGCTCACGCCCTCAAACCAGCCCGCGGTGGCGGCGCGCCGTTACGGGAAGGCGGGCACCCGCTCGTGGTCCGACGCCTCCTCCTTGGCCGCGACGTACGGGCCGGGCTTCGGCCGCGGCCCACCGCCGGGGAACGCCAGGCGCAGCAGCGTGCGCTGTACGGTTCCCCACTGCTTGCGCAGGGGACCGGTGTTGTACGGGAGCCCGTACTTCTCGCAGATCTCCCGCACCCGCGGCGCGATCTGCTGGTACCGCGAACTCGGCATGTCGGGGAACAGGTGGTGCTCGACCTGGAAGGAGAGGTTGCCCGCCATCACGTGGAACAGCGGGCTGCCGTCGATGTTGGCGGCACCGATCAGCTGCCGCACGTACCAGCCACCGCGCGTCTCGTCCTTGACCTCGTCCTCGGTGAACATGAAGGTCTGGTCGGGGAAATGGCCGCAGAAGATGATCGCGTTCGACCAGACGTTGCGCACCACGTTGGCGATGGCATTGGCCTTCAGCGTGGACTTGTAACCGCTGCGCCCGGACAGCGCCGGGTAAGCGATGTAGTCCTTGAGGATCTGCCGGCGGGCCTTGCGGCCGATGCCTTTGAGTTCGTCCCAGACCTGTTTCTTCGACTTCTCCCCGCTCTTGATCTTGTCGAAGTCGAGGTCGTGCAGGGCGACGCCCCATTCGAAGGCGACCATCAGGATCACGTTGGCGAGCGGCTGCAGCAGGTAGCCGGGGTGCCACTTCTGCCGGGCGTCGACCCGGAAGATCTCGTAGCCGACGTCCTTGTCCTTGCCGATGATGTTGGTGAACGTGTGGTGTACGTAGTTGTGGGAGTGCTTCCACGCCGCGGCCGGGGACGCGGTGTCCCAGTCCCAGGTGGACGAGTGGATGTTGGGGTCATTCATCCAGTCCCACTGGCCATGCATGACGTTGTGCCCGATCTCCATGTTCTCGAGGATCTTGGCGATCGACAGGCCGGCCGTACCGATCACCCAGGCCGGCTTGTACTTCGAGAAGACGAGCACCGCGCGCGACACCAGGCCGAGCTGCCGGTGCAGTTTGATCATGTTCCGGATATACCGAGCGTCGGTCTCGCCGAGGTCGTTCATGACTTCTTCGTGCATGTCGTCGAAGATCTTGCCGATCTCGTCCAACTGATGCGGGGTCAGCGAGTAGAGCGGGTTGTTCTCGTCGTAGGGCATGCGGGGTCTCCTTTACAGATCGATCTCGACGTGTCCCTCGGGTGCGTTGATGCAGGTGCGGACCATCTGTCCGCTCGCCTCAGTTATGGAACCGGTGCGGACGTCACGGAGTGCGCCGTCCTTGAGCCGGCCGACGCAGGTGTGACAGATGCCCATGCGGCAGCCGAACGGCAGGGTGGCCCCGGCTTCTTCGCCGCCGACGAGGACGGAGACGCCGGGACCGCACTCGGCGTCGCAGTCGGAGACGCGGAAGTGGACGGTCCCCCCGGACCCATCTCCTCCGCCGTTCCCGATCACGGGCTGGAATCGCTCGGTGTTCAGTTGCTCGGAGAGCCCTTCGTCCTCGAAGCGCTCCTCGACCGCGGCGATGAGCTCCTGGGGCCCGGACAGGAACGTCACGCGCTCGCGCCAGTCGGGGCACATCTCGTCCAGGTCGTCGGGGCTGAACCGCTTCTGATCGGCCGTGTGCACCTCGACCAGCCGGTAGCCGTCGCAGCGCTCGGCGATCGAGCGCAGCATCTCGCCGAAGATCACCTCGTCGGCCGTCCGCGCGCTGTGGATGTGGACGGCGTCGGTGAGGCTGCCCCGCCGGTCCAGCTCCCGGAGATGGCTCAGCACCGGAGTGACGCCGCTGCCGGCAGACAGGAACAGAGTGCGCTCGGGGGGCGGATCCGGGAGGGTGAACTCACCCTCGATCTCACCGAGAAACACTTCCCGCCCGGGCCGGACCTGCTGGGTGAAGACGGGCGACATGCGCCCGCCGGGCGCGTTCTTGACCGTGATGCTGACGACGCCCTCGGGATGCCCCGGATCGGACGTGATCGTGTACGCCCGCCAGTGCCGGATGCCGTCGATCTCCATCCCGATGCGCAGGTACTGCCCGGGCTGGTGGGGTCCCAGCGGCGTGTTCGGCTTGATGACGATCGTGGCGGCGCCCCCATTTTCCCTGCGGACGCGGACGACCTTTCCGGTGAGTTCCCGGGTCGACCAGCTCGGTCGGACCAGGGCGAAGTAGTCGTCCGGCAGCAGCGGGGTGGTGAGTGCACGGCCGATTCGCGACACCTGGCGGCGCAGCAGCGAGACCTTCGGAGCTGCACCTGCTTCGACCATTGCTCTCCCTGTCCGCGCCCGCCGAGCCGCTCTTTCGACCCAAACATTTTGAGTGCACAAGTGTCAACTGAAACGCCGTTGAAACTTGGGGTACCCACCAGCGGGCGTTTCTTCTCATTTCTCGGCCTAGGCTGCTAGCACCCCGCACGGACTGGTCGAAGTGGAGTGACGGCATGGCGCGCACGAACAAGTACGTCTACGACTTCGCCGAAGGCAACCGGGACCTCAAGGACCTCCTCGGGGGCAAAGGCGCGAACCTGGCGGAGATGACGAACCTCAAGCTGCCGGTGCCGCCCGGGTTCACCATCACCACCGAGGCCTGCCGGGCGTACCTCAAGAGCGGTCACGAGCCCGAGGACCTCGGCGAAGAGGTCAGCGAACATCTCGCCTCGCTCGAGTCGGCGATGGGCAAGAAACTCGGGCAGTCCGACGACCCGCTCCTGGTGTCGGTGCGCTCCGGCGCCAAGTTCTCGATGCCCGGAATGATGGAGACGGTCCTCAACATCGGCCTCAACGACCAGTCGGTGCGCGGACTGGCGAAGCAGGCCGGCAACGAGCGGTTCGCCTTCGACTCCTACCGCCGGCTGATCCAGATGTTCGGCAAGACCGTCCTCGGAATCCCGGGCGAGCACTTCGACGACACCCTCGAGGCGGCCAAGAAGGCGAAGGACACCGAGAGCGATCTCGACCTCGACGCCGATGACATGCGCAAGCTCGTCGAGGCGTTCAAGGAAGTCGTCATCGACAAGGCCGGCCGCCCGTTCCCGCAGGAGCCGCGCGAGCAGATGGACCTCGCGGTGCGGGCCGTGTTCGACTCGTGGAACACGAACCGGGCCATCATCTACCGCCGCCAGGAGCGGATCCCGGGCGATCTGGGCACCGCGGTCAGCATCGTCGCCATGGTGTTCGGCAACCTCGACATGGAGTCCGGGACGGGTGTGGCCTTCACCCGCGACCCGGCCAGCGGCGCGCAGGGCATCTACGGCGACTACCTGCAGAACGCGCAGGGCGAGGACGTCGTGGCCGGCATCCGCAACACGGTGCCGCTCGCGGATCTGGAGAAGATCGACAAGAAGTCCTACGACGAGTTGCTGTCGATCATGCAGACGCTCGAGGAGCACTACAAGGACCTCTGCGACATCGAGTTCACGATCGAGCGCGGCAAGCTCTGGATGCTGCAGACCCGGGTCGGCAAGCGCACGGCGGGGGCGGCGTTCCGCATCGCAACCCAGCTCGTCGACCAGGGCCTCATCGACATGGACGAGGCGGTGTCCCGGGTGACCGGCGCGCAGCTCGCCCAGCTGATGTTCCCGCGCTTCGACCACTCGGCGAAGCGCAAGCGCATCGCGCAGGGCATGAACGCCTCGCCCGGCGCGGCCGTCGGCAAGGTGGTGTTCGACTCCTACACCGCAGTCAAGTGGTCGCGCTCCGGTGAGTCGGTGATCCTGGTGCGTCGCGAGACGAACCCCGACGACCTCAACGGCATGATCGCCGCCAACGGCATCCTGACCTCGCGCGGCGGCAAGACGTCACACGCGGCGGTCGTCGCCCGCGGCATGGGGAAGACCTGCGTGTGCGGCGCCGAGTCGCTCAACGTCGACACCAAGAAGCGGCTCGTACGCGCACCCGGCGGCGTCGAGATCCACGAGGGCGACGTCATCTCCATCGACGGCACCACCGGCGACGTGTTCCTGGGCGAGGTGCCGGTCGTCGCCTCGCCCGTCGTGCAGTACTTCGAAGAGGGCGTGCCGGAAGATGCCGACGATCTCGTGGTGGCCGTGCACCGGATCATGAGCCACGCCGACGGCGCGCGGCGCATGTCGGTCCGGGCGAATGCCGACACTCCCGAGGACGCCGCCCGGGCTCGCCGTTTCGGCGCCCAAGGCATCGGCCTGTGCCGCACCGAGCACATGTTCCTCGGCGAACGGCGTCATCTCGTCGAGCGGCTGATCCTGGCCGACACCGACGAGGACCGCGACCGCGAGCTCGCCGAGTTGCTGCCCATGCAACGCGAGGACTTCGTCGGCATCCTCGAGGCGATGGACGGGCTGCCCGTCACGATCCGGCTGCTCGACCCGCCGCTGCACGAGTTCCTGCCCGACATCACCGAGCTGTCCGTACGGGTGGCCGTGGCCGAGGCCCGTGGCGAGGAGCGGGAGGGCGATCTGCGCATGCTGCAGGCCGTGCACCGCCTCCACGAGCAGAACCCGATGCTGGGGCTGCGCGGCGTGCGCCTCGGCGTCGTCATCCCCGGCCTGTTCGAGATGCAGTCGCGGGCGATCCTCGAGGCCGCGGCCGAGCGGATCAAGGCCGGCGGCGTCCCGCGGGTCGAGATCATGGTGCCGCTCGTGGCCAACGTGCAGGAGTTCGAGACGGTCAAGCACGCCATCATCGAGGTGGCCCGTGAGGTGCGGGCCGAGACCGGCGTGCATCTGGAGTTCCTCGTCGGCACGATGATCGAGTTGCCGCGCGCGGCCTTGACCGCCGAGCAGATCGCCGAATCCGCGGAGTTCTTCTCCTTCGGTACCAATGACCTCACGCAGACCACGTGGGGCTTTTCCCGCGACGACGTCGAGGCGGCCTTCTTCTCGGCCTACCTGGAGAAGGGCATCTTCGGCGTCAGTCCGTTCGAGTCGATCGACGTCGAGGGCGTGGGCGAGCTCATCCGCATCGCCGCCGAGCGCGGACGGTCGCGGCGACCGGGACTCAAGCTCGGCATCTGCGGCGAGCACGGCGGTGACCCGGACTCGGTGCACTTCTTCGAACGCGTCGGGCTCGACTACGTGTCCTGCTCGCCGTTCCGGGTGCCGGTAGCTCGATTGGAAGCCGGCCGCTCCGTCAGCGCTGAGTAAGGCTGAGCCGCCGGCCGGCGCCGAGGTGGACCCGGCTCCCCGGGCTGCGGCGTGACGGCGTCGCCATTTGCCTCAGTCGCCGCTCAGCGCGGTATAGACAGCTGCGATGTCGTCCTCGCCGTGGCCCTTCGCTGCGGCGGCGTCGAACACGGCGCGGACGCCGTCGAGTAGCGCTGTGCCCACGCCGGCCTCCCACGCGGCTTCGGTGATCAGGTCCAGGTCCTTGCGTCCGCCGTCCAGACCGAACGACGCAGTGAAGTCACCGGCCAGCATCGCCCTCGCCTTGAGCTGGGCGTAGGGACTGTTCGCCGGCCCACCGTCGATCGCCCCGAGGAACAACTCGCCGGGCAGCCCGAGCCGGGTGGCCAGGGCGACCGACTGCGCCGTCGCCGCGGTGATGGACAGGATCCAGGCGTTGCAGGCGAGCTTGAGCGCGCTGGCCTGACCGATCTTGGGACCCGCCACCACGGTCTTCGTCGCGACCGCTTCGAGCACCGGCCGGGCGCGATCGATCAGGTCGTCGGGACCGGAGACGAGAGCGACCAGATTGCCGTCTTCGGCCGGCTTCTTGGTGCCCAACACCGGGGCGTCGAGCAAGGGAGCGCCACTCGCCTTCTCGGCGATGCGCTGGATGCCGTGGATCCCGACCGTCGACGACTGCAGCCACACGGTATCCGGCCCCAGTGCCGCAGTGATTTCATCGGTCACGCCGAGCACCGCGCCGGTGTCGAACAGCATCGTGACGACTGCGTCGGCGCCGGTCACGGCCGCGGTCACCGAGTCGGCCACCTCGATGCCCTCGCCGGCCAGCGGTTCGGCCTTGGCCGGCGTTCGGTTCCAGACCGTCACGTCCAGCCCGGCGCGATGCATCGCCCTGGCCATGCCCGCACCCATCGTCCCCGTTCCCAACAACGCCAGCCGCATGGGTGAGCCCGCCTCTCGATCCCGCCGCCCCGAACCTTCTCTCCTCTCACCTTGACCGGGTCAGCTTCGGTTCAAACCACTCCCAGCCTCCGCGAGTAGGTTCAAAGGGTGTTTCGTCGTCGATCCCGATCTGCCCTGCCTGCCGAGGTCCGCGAGGCGCCGTCGCTCGGCCGGCGCCGCGAACCCGACGGCGGCACGCACGTCCTGCCGACCGTCGCGCTGGTCGAGCAGGTGCTCGACGAGTTCGGCCTGCGGCACAGCATCGACTCCGACGGCGACCTGGCTGTCCGGTGGGAGAAGTGCAGCATCTACTTCTTCTTCTACGGCGAGAAGAACGAAGTGCTCCAAGCTCGGCTCTACCTCAACCGCAGGTTCAATGTCGAGGATCGCGGATCGTTGACTTTGCTGCTCGACGAGTGGAACCGCACGCGGCTCTTCGCCAAGGCGTACACGATCCTGCCCGACGACGGCATGGTCGGATTGTGCGCCGAGCAGTGCCA
>JAOPVG010000269.1 GCA_025966255.1 Jatrophihabitans sp. | reverse complement strand
TCTCGCACTGGATGCCCGACGAGGCACCCGAGGCCGTCGCGAACCTGTTGTTGAAGCAGTTCGCGGCCTATCCGATCTGACCGGTCAGAGATCGGCGAGCTTGCGGAAGTCCCAGCTGGCGATCTTGCTCGGGGTCACCCGCAGCCAGGCGTGCCGACCGTCATGGAACATGTTGCCTTCGCCGCTGGAGTCCATGTACTTGTTCCCGAACTGCTTCTCGATCGCCGCCAGCTCATCGTTCGGCTCGCCGGTGCGCGGCGCGGTGCCGACGACCTCGGCCGTTCCGGTGATCTCCACGCCGCGCAGCTCCAGGTACTCCACGCCAGAGTCCACCGTGATGCCGATCCGAGGGTCGCGCATGAGGTCCGTCCAGCGTTGGCTCTTCACGATCGAGTAGAGCCAGAAGTGCATCCCGTCCCATGCAAACCACAGCGGCGTGGCGTGCGGTCCGTCAGCGCCGATCGTGGCGACCCGACAGGTGCGCTCCTCCGCGAGGAAGGCATCGCGCTCCTCGTCGGTCATCGCAATCTTGCGGCCCCGCTTCTGCGCCTTCAGCTCGGTCATGGGACGGGACGCTATCGCGTGGCGGGCGCCAGCCTCGATCCGGACCGGAACGAACAGACACGGCAGTACGCCGTCTGCTCCGTCGTGGCAATGTGCGGTCTCACTGTCAGTGGGCGGAGCGGAGTCCGGGCAGGACGTCGCGGACCACGGTGATCAAGGCCTGGCTCAGCAGCAACTGCAGCTGCTCGCGGGTGAGGTTTCCGTCCCGGATCCACTCCCGCACCGCGGCCTTGGCGAGCGCGCCGTACGTCCGCACCGCGGCCAGCTGCTCGGCGCCCTGTTCGTCGCGCGGGATGCCGACGGCCGTGAGCACCGCGCCGGCCGCGAGGTTGTCGGCCTCGGCGAGGATGCGCTCGATCTCGGGATCCGCGCCGACGCCTTCCGCGCCGGTGACGGCGACGAACGTGCGCCCATGCAACGACACCGTGTCGAGGTACCAATCGACGCTGCGCTCCACCCGCGTGCGCAGCGAACCCGTGATCCCTTCCGCGGCGCGCTCGAGCCCGGGCACGATGACCAATCGCCGCACGACCTCGAGATAGAGATCGCGCTTGGTGCCGAAGTAGTGGTTGAGCAGTCCACGGGCGACGCCGGCCGCACGGGCAATCTCGGTCGTCGAGACGGCGGCATAGGGTCGTTCGCCGAACAGGCGCACCGCGCAGTCCAGGATCTGCTCGCGCCGCGTATCCGGTTCGAGCCGACGCCAGCGGGGCGGCTCGGCCACCGTCATCGCGGCGACCCGGCGCGACGGGTCATCCGATCAGGCTCTCACGCAGCCGGTCGGCTGCCACCTCCAGAGACGGCGACGGCCCCGGGCCTGCGCCCGGAGCCGTCCGCTCAACTAACGATGCTCAGTGCTTGAACGCGTCCTTGACGTTCTCGCCCGCGTCCTTCAGGTCCGACTTCGCCTGATCACCGCGACCTTCGTTCTCGGTGGACTTGTCACCGGTGGCCTTGCCGAGCGCTTCCTTGGCCTTGCCCTCGACGTCCTCGACCGCGTTCTTCATCTTGTCCGTGGCGCTCATGCGAATGGCTCCCTCAGTCGATTTCACCTACACCGATGAGCTACCCGCTATGCCGGGTCAGGTAACTGGGGATGACCGCGGTCAGGCGAGGCGGGTGAGCTCCACCGTCACGGTCAGGCCCGTGGTGCGATGCGGGCCGGCGACGATGCCCTTGATCGGCGGGATGTCCGTGTAATCGCGTCCGGTGCCGATCATGACGTGCCGCTCGGCCACCACGGCGGCGTTCGTCGGGTCGTAGGCCGTCCATTCACCCAGCCACCACTCGACCCAGGCGTGGCTCTCGCCCTGCGCCGTATCGCCGATCTCCGGGACCGAGGCTGGGTGCAGATAGCCGGAGACGTAGCGCGCCGGCATCCCGACGTGCCGCAGCGCGCCGACGACGAGGTGCGCGTAGTCCTGGCACACCCCACTGCGGGCCGCCCACGCCTCGGCGGCGGTGGTCTGCACCTCGGTGGCGCCGACCACGTAGGTGAGCGCATCGTGCACCGCGTCGCTGATCAGTCGCGCGGCATCGGCCGGCGCGTGGTCCGCGGCGATGGATTCGGCGAGGTCGGCCAGCTCGAGCGGGGGTTCGGTGGCGGCGGTCTGCGCGAGGTACTCGACGAGGTCGTCGCGGACGACGTCCTGGCGCACGTCCGCCCAGCCGAGATCCGACGGCGCGGGACGGCGGGAAATGTCAACCTCGACGAGGCTGGTCGCCCGGACGTCCAGCGAGCGGTGCGCGCCACTGGCCTCGAACACGCGGACCTCGGTGCCCCAGTAGTCGTTGTAGCGGTAGTTCCACGTCATCGGCTCGATCGCGATGCTCGACTCCAGCCGCATCTGCCACGGCGTCTGCATCGGAGTCAGGCGGGCCTCGTTGAACGACGCGGTCACGCTGCGGTCGTACTCGTAGCGCGACGCGTGCCGGATCCGGTACCGGGCGCTCATGACACCATCCAGGACGTGACGACGCCGTGCGGGAAGTACCGCTGCGCGATCGAGTCGCTGGCCACCGAGCAGGCGCTCTGCACCCGCTCCATCACCTGATACACGTCTTCGAGCAGCTCCGCGGGCGGCGCGAACTCCAGCTCGGAGCGGATCATGCCCAGCACCCGGTGCGCCTGCCGGGGCGCCATGCGGTCGTCGAGCCCGTGCCGCACCGCGAGGTCGTCCAGGCACTTCTCGGCGACGACGAGCGCGCTCATGAGCGAGCGCGGGAACAGCGGATCGAGCAGCAGGAACTCGGCCGAGCGCCGCTCGTCGATCGCCCCGCGCGCACTGCGCAGGAAGGCCTGGTAGGCGCCGCAACTCTGCAGCAGCGTGACCCAGGACGGGCCGGCCGTCCCGGCGAGCGCTCGGGCGGCAGCGAGCCGCGCGATCATGTCCGCGCGTTCGATGCTGCGACCGAGGACGAGGAAGTGGAACGCCTCGTCGCGCGACAGCGTCCCGTCCGCCACGCCGTTGAACGCGGCCGTACGCTCGCGGACCCAGCTCAGGAACGGGTGCGGGTATGCGCGTCGCCCCGGGCGCTGCGACTCGTGCCACGTGACGTTGATGCTCTCCCAGAGCTCGGTCGAGATGACCTCACGGCTGCGCCTGGCATTCTCGCGCGCCGCGGCGATCGCGCCCACCACTGACGCCGGCGTCGAGGCATCCCAGACCAGGGCTTCGAGTACCTCGCCCCGGCGCACGGTCTCGGTCGGCTCGTGTCCCATCGCCGAGAGAAGGGACGCGCAGACGACGTCCTCGGGTGCCCACGGGTCCTCGAGCAGCAGGCCGAGGTGGACGTCGACGATGCGGCTGGTGTCCTCGGCGCGCTCGACGTAGCGCCCGATCCAGTACAGCGACTCCGCGATCCTAGAGAGCATGCTTAATCCGCCGTCCTCGGGTCGACGTCTCGGCCGCTCGCTTCGCTCGGGCCGAACCGCCGA
>JAOPVG010000260.1 GCA_025966255.1 Jatrophihabitans sp. | reverse complement strand
AATCCCGACGTCGCCCTCACCGAGACGAACCTGATCTTCGAGCACGTCCGGGCCGGGCTGACTCACTGACGGATCAGGTCGAGCAGTCCGACCTGCGCCTTGTAGACGCCGTGGCGATCTGGACCATTGGTGGCGAAGCAGACGGCGTCGACCGGGATCCGCATCGCAAAATCGGACTGGTCGGAGAGCACCTCGAAGACCCGTCCGTCCAGGCGCAGATACAAATGTTCGATCTTCATCTCATAGACCACGCCGCACCTCGATCGACAAGGGGCCACGACGGTCCCGGGAGGCTGAGCCTAGGGCCGGGACTCAGCGGGAGGCGGCGAAGACGTTCGCCGGGAACGCGCCGGCGTTCACTGCCGTCCGGCTCAGGGCGCGACCGACTTCAATGAGCCGCGCCAGCCGCTCGGGGCCCAGCTGCAACCACGGCGCAGCGGCCAGCCGGTCGGTGTCGGCCTCGACGGCCGCCCGCACCTCGCTGCCCAGCGGCGTGAGTCCGTCGTCGTCGAGGAGGCCGCGGCGGCGCAGGTCGTCGACCCCGGCCGACCACTCCTCGTCCGACCAACCACGCGTCGCCTTCGCGGCCTGCTCGGTGAAGCCCCGCCCGGTAGCGGTGTGGGTGATCAGCGCGTCCAAGCCGGAGAGCCCACCGGTCAACAGCGATGCGACGTGCCCGTCGCCGCGGTATTCGCGCAGGAGGGTGATCGCGTGCCACAGCACCACGTGCGGCTGCTCCGGCCACTCGAGCCCGGCGTGCGCGGCGTAGAGCGGGCGTCCGTCGGGCGGCAGGCCGGTAGCCGCGATGCGGGCCAGTTCGGCTGCCTCCACGACCGCCGGGGCGGAGGCCGCCTCGTCGCCGAGCAGCCGACGCAGAGCGCGGTCGACCGCCCTGAGACGGGCGGCCAGGATGTCCTCGACCGAGGCGAGCGACCACGCCCGCGGGATGTGCCGGGCGACGAGCGCGGGATTGAAGTTGTAGAACGTCGCCGTCGTGACTCCGGTGGACACCGGACCCATCGGCGCCGACCGGCTGGCGAAGTAGCTCATCCGGCCGGGGCGCAGGCCGACCGCACTCAGCTCCTCCTCGGCCTCGGGCGCGAAGTAGATCATCGAGTGCAAGGCGTCGAGAGCGCGGTGGACGCGGGCGGCCTCGCCGGGCGGTAGCTGTTCGGGCACGGTCGTCACCCTAGACGGGCCGTTACGGCGTCCCGCCACGCATCACGGCGTGATCACCTCGTAGACGTCGCTCGGGTCCAGGGGCAGCAGGCGCTCGCTCATCTCCAGCTTCAGGTACCGCAGCCGTTCGGACTGCACCTCGGTGGGCTCCGCTGTGCGGGCGAGTTCGATGAACTCCTCACTCACATGCCCGGGCCGCAACTGGAGCCGGACGACGCGTCCGCGGTAACTCAACTGGAACACGAAGTTGGCCATCGTCGGTCCTCGCTGCGGCGCCTGCAGCGCCGAGTCGACCGTGTAACGCCCTTCGGTCACCGCGCGCGTGACGGCTTCGAACGCGTCCCGCGCCCCAGGTCCGGCGAAGGCTGTGGTGATCGCGACCTCGCGGCGTTCCACGGCATCGTCGGGGTCGAGAAGCGGGAACGCCCGCTGCATCACCTTCACCGCATGGGCGACGCCCCCAGGCGCGGACCGGCCGTGGTAGTCGAGGATGGCCTGGTAGGTGAAGTCGATTGGTTGCGTGTCGTCGTACACGCGCAGGACCGGCGCTGCCAGGATCATTCGTACATCTTTGCCCTGATCCGACACCTAGTCGATTGAACCGCGATCGATGTGGCCCCGTTTCTGACTAGACACCGCCCCCGACGAGACGAGATTGCCTGTGCCCGTCAAGATCAATGGTTTGCCCGCACACATCCTGCTCATCCACGCCGTCATCGTGTTGCTGCCGCTCGGCGCGCTCATGCTCGTCGCCAGCGCCGTCTGGCCGGCCGCCCGGCGCAAGCTCGGCTTCCTCACCCCCGCGGTCTCACTGATCGCGCTCATTTTGGTGCCGGTCACGACGAACGCCGGCGAATGGCTGCGGGATCGGTTGCCGCAGAACCCGGCGATCCAGAAGCACGCCGACCTCGGTGACACGCTCCTGCCGTGGGCCGCAGGCATCTTCGTGGTCGCCGCGGCGCTCTGGCTGCTCGGGCGCCGGTTCGAGTTGACGTGGCGGCCGGACTCCACCGCCCCGGATCCGGACGAGCCGGCCGCGGCGACCGGCTCGACCGGCTCGGTCGGCACCGCGACCCTGACCCAGACCCGCCCGGCGCCCACGAAGTTACCGGCGCTGCCCGTCTGGGTCGCCGCCGTGGTCGCGGTAATCGCTCTCGCCGTGTCCGCCGGTGGTGTCGTACAGCTGTATCGCATCGGCGACTCGGGCTCGAAGGCCGTCTGGGGCGGCATTGCCGATCAGCCCGCGCGTGGTGGCGGAGGCAGCTGAACCGATCTGAACCGACTGTCGCACCGGGGAATCCCTCCGCCGCGAATCGACGTTGCCCCTGACATGACTGACAAGCCAGTACTGACGCCAGGTCCGGATCACCCCATCACGGTGGAGGCAGCTCCCAACAGAGTCGTCGTGACGTTCGCCGGACACACCATCGCCGACACCAAGGGGGCGCTCGCGCTGCGCGAGGCCAACTATCCGGCGAGGTACTACATCCCGCGCGCCGACGCCGATCTGTCGGTGCTCGAACGCACCGAGCATGAGACGTACTGCCCGTTCAAGGGCGACGCGGCGTATTACAGCATCCGCACCGGTGCCGACGTCGCCGAGAACGTCGTCTGGACCTACGAGCAGCCCTATCCGGCTGTCGCAGAGATCAAGGACCACCTGGCGTTCTATCCCGGCCAGGTAGAGATCTCAGAGGAGTCCTGAGCCTAAAGGCGTGACCACGCCTCGGTGAGCACCGAACGCAGGATCTGCTCGATCTCGTCGAACTCGGGCTGGCCGACGATCAGCGGCGGTGCGAGCTGCACGACCGGGTCGCCGCGGTCGTCGGCGCGGCAGTAGAGGCCGGCGTCGAACAGCGCGCGCGACAGGAACCCGCGCAGCAGGCGCTCGGACTCGTCGGCGTCGAACGTCTCCTTCGTCGCCTTGTCCTTGACGAGCTCGATCCCGTAGAAGTAGCCGTCGCCGCGCACGTCGCCGACGATCGGCAGATCAGTGAGCTTCTCCAAGGTGGACCGGAAGGCACTCTCGTTCTGCAGGACGTGCTGGTTGAGCCCCTCGCGCTCGAAGATGTCGAGGTTGGCCATGGCGACAGCGGCCGACACCGGGTGGCCACCGAAGGTGTAGCCGTGCGGGAACGATGCATCGCCGGCCCAGAACGGCGCGGCGATGCGATCGCTGACGATGCAGGCGCCGATGGGGGAGTAGCCGCTGGTCAGGCCCTTGGCGCAGGTGATCATGTCCGGCACGTAGCCGAACTTGTCGCTGCCGAACATCGTCCCGAGCCGCCCGAAGGAACAGATGACCTCGTCGGAGACCATCAGCACGTCGTGCTTGTTGCAGATCTCGCGGACGCGCTGGAAATAGCCGGGCGGCGGTGGGAAGCAGCCACCCGAGTTCTGCACCGGCTCCACGAAGACGGCGGCGACGGTGTCCGGGCCCTCCATCTCGATGGCGATGTCGATCTGGTCGGCCGCCCAGCGACCGAACGCTTCGAGGTCGTCGCCGTGCTCGGGCGCCCGGTAGAAGTTGGTGTTCGCGGCCTTGTG
>JAOPVG010000212.1 GCA_025966255.1 Jatrophihabitans sp. | reverse complement strand
CCGACGGCGAGAAGCGCTACATCCTCGCGCCGCGGCTGCTCAAGCAGGGCGACCGGATCGAGAACGGCCCCAGCGCCGACATCAAGCCCGGCAACTCGCTGCCGATGCGCAACATCCCGGTCGGCACCGTGATCCACGCGATCGAGCTGCGCCCGGGTGGCGGCGCGAAGATCGCCCGCTCGGCCGGCGCCAGCGTGCAACTCGTCGCCAAGGAAGGCGCGTTCGCTCAGCTGCGGATGCCCTCCGGCGAGATCCGCAACGTCGACGTCCGCTGCCGCGCCACGGTCGGCGAGGTCGGCAACGCCGAGCAGAGCAACATCAACTGGGGTAAGGCCGGCCGCATGCGCTGGAAGGGCAAGCGCCCGACCGTCCGCGGTGTCGCCATGAACCCGGTCGACCACCCGCACGGTGGTGGTGAGGGCAAGACGTCCGGCGGTCGCCACCCGGTGAACCCGAACGGCAAGCCCGAGGGTCGTACCCGCCGCCGCAAGCCGAGCGACCAGCTCATCGTCCGCCGCCGTCGTACGAACAAGAAGCGCTGAGGGGTCTGAGCAATGCCACGCAGTCTGAAGAAGGGCCCGTTCGTCGACGACCACCTCCTCAAGAAGGTGGACACGCAGAACGACAAGGGCACCCACACCGTGATCAAGACCTGGTCGCGGCGCTCGACGATCATCCCCGACATGCTCGGGCACACGATCGCCGTGCACGACGGGCGCAAGCACGTCCCGGTCTTCGTCACCGAAGGCATGATCGGGCACAAGCTGGGCGAGTTCGCGCCGACGCGGACGTTCAAGGGTCACATCAGAGACGACCGCCGGGCCCGGCGCGCGTGATGCGGGCAACCGCAGGCATGAGCGCCGAGAAATCTTTGTGGAGCGAGCAATGACAGAGCCAGACACCGCGGTGAGCACCGCCTTCGCGAAGGCGTCGCACGTACGCGTCACGCCGATGAAGGCGCGTCGCGTGATCGACCTCATCCGTGACCTTCCGGCCCAGGAGGCCCTGTCGGTGCTGAAGTTCGCGCCGCAGGCCGCCAGCGAACCGGTCGCGAAGGTGCTCGCCAGCGCGATCGCGAATGCCGAGCACAACTTCCAACTCGACCCCGAGACGCTCATCGTCTCGCGGGCCTACGTCGACGAGGGTCCGATGCTGAAGCGGTTCCGGCCCCGCGCACAGGGACGGGCGTATCGCATCCGCAAGCGCACGAGCCACATCACGATCGAGGTCGAGAGCATCGACACGACGAGCAAGCAGAAGGGACGAACCCGCTAATGGGTCAGAAAGTAAACCCGAACGGGTTCCGTCTCGGCATCAGTACGGACTGGAAGAGTCGCTGGTTCGCTGACAAGCAGTACGCGGAGTACGTGAAGGAAGACGTCGCGATCCGCCGCCTCATGTCCAAGGGCATGGAGCGCGCCGGCATCGCCAAGGTCGAGATCGAGCGCACCCGCGACCGCGTCCGCGTCGACATCCACACCGCGCGGCCGGGCATCGTCATCGGCCGCCGCGGCGCCGAGGCCGACCGCATCCGGGGCGAGCTGGAGAAGCTGACCGGCAAGCAGGTGCAGCTGAACATCCTCGAGGTGAAGAACCCCGAGGGCGACGCGCAACTCGTCGCGCAGGGCGTGGCCGAGCAGCTCTCCAACCGGGTGAGCTTCCGCCGGGCGATGCGTAAGAGCATGCAGTCGGCGCTGAAGAGCCCCGGCGTCAAGGGCATCCGGGTGCAGTGCTCGGGCCGCCTCGGCGGTGCCGAGATGTCGCGCTCGGAGTTCTACCGCGAGGGTCGCGTTCCGCTCCACACGCTGCGCGCGAACATCGACTACGGCTTCTACGAGGCCCGCACCACCTTCGGCCGCATCGGCGTGAAGGTCTGGCTGTACAAGGGCGAGGTCCCCACCGGTTCGCGCGCCGAGCGCGAGGCAGCGGCGGCCGCCGAGGCCCTGCGCCAGCGTCGTGACCGCCCGGCCGGCGGGGCGGCCCGGCCGCGCCGCTCCGGCTCGCAGGGCACCACGGGCGTCAGCACCGATGCCGGGCGCGCCGCGTCCGGCGAGGGTTCGGTTGCGGCTGAGCCGGCCGCCGTCGAGGCGGATGCCGATCTGACCGCCATCGAGCCGGGCTTGCCAGCCGTCGAGCCGGGCTTGCAGGAGTCACCGGTGACCACGGAGATCGAGGCCGAACTCGAGATCAAGGAAGAGGCCCCGCCCGAGGTCATCATCGCCGCGCCGGACGCGGAGACGCCGGCCGACACCGCCGCCGAGAGCTCGGCTGCGGCCGAGGCCGACGCACCAGCGGCCGACGCCCCGGCGCCGTCCGACACCGAGAGCACGGAGAGCTGAATCATGCTCGTCCCACGCAGAGTCAAGCACCGTAAACAGCACCACCCGAGCCGGAAAGGCATGGCCACCGGCGGCACCCAGGTGGCGTTCGGTGAGTACGGCATCCAAGCGCTGGAGCCCGCGTACGTGACGAACCGGCAGATCGAGTCGGCGCGTATTGCGATCAACCGGCGCATCCGCCGTGGCGGCAAGGTCTGGATCAACATCTACCCTGACCGGCCGCTCACCAAGAAGCCCGCCGAGACCCGTATGGGTTCCGGTAAGGGTTCACCGGAGTGGTGGATCGCCAACGTCAAGCCGGGTCGCGTGCTCTTCGAGCTCTCGTTTCCGAACGAGGTCGTCGCCCGTGAGGCCTTGACCCGCGCGATTCACAAGCTGCCGATGAAGTGCCGGATCGTCACGCGGGAAGCGAGTGATTTCTGATGACCTCTACCACCGCTGAAATGCGCGAGCTGCACGACGAGGAGCTCGACACCAGACTGCGCGAGTCCAAGGAAGAGCTGTTCAACCTGCGCTTCCAGATGGCTACCGGGCAGCTGGACAACAATCGGCGACTGCGCACCGTGAAGCACGACATCGCCCGGATCTACACGATCCTGCGTGAGCGTGAGCTCGGCCTCTCGGTCGCCCCAACCGAGGGTGTAACCGCATGAGTGAGACAACGGACGCCGCAACAGTCGAGGGGCGCGACGCGGCCACGGGTCGTCAGTCGCACCGCAAGGTCCGCGAGGGCCTCGTAGTCAGCGACAAGATGGACAAGACCGTCGTCGTCGAGGTCGAGGACCGCGTCAAGCACCCGCTGTACGGCAAGGTCCTCCGCCGCACGAACAAGCTCAAGGTCCACGACGAGACGAACCAGATCGGCGTGGGCGACCGCGTCCTGATCATGGAGACCCGTCCGCAGTCGGCGACCAAGCGCTGGCGTGTGGTCGAGGTCCTCGAGCGCGCGAAGTAAGCACGCGAGGCAAGCAAGCCATGCGGCCACCAAGTTCTGGGAGTAAGCAGTGATTCAGCAGGAGTCGCGACTTCGGGTCGCCGACAACACCGGGGCCAAGGAAATCTTGTGCATCCGGGTGATGGGCGGCTCGGGCCGGCGCTACGCCGGGATCGGCGACATCATCGTCGCCACCGTCAAGGACGCGCTGCCCGGCGCCGGCGTCAAGAAGGGCGACGTCGTCAAGGCGGTCATCGTGCGCACCGTCAAGGAGCGCCGCCGTCCCGACGGCAGCTACATCCGCTTCGACGAGAACGCTGCGGTGCTCATCAAGGCCGACGGTGAGCCGCGAGGCACTCGCATCTTCGGCCCGGTGGGTCGCGAGCTCCGCGACAAGCGGTTTATGAAGATCATTTCTCTGGCACCCGAGGTTTTGTGATGAGCGAGCGCAGCGAGCGAATCCATAGGCACAGCAAGGTTGCTTTTGCCCTTCAGAGGGCAGACGAGCGCAGCGAGGAAGTCCGATGAAGGTCAAGAAGGGCGACGAGGTCGTCGTTATCGCCGGCAAGGACCGCGGCATCAAGGGCAAGGTCATCGCGGCCGACCCGTTGACGAACAAAGTCGTCGTCGAGGGCGTGAACCGCGTCAAGAAGCACACCGCGGTCACGACCACCAACCGCGGTGCGAAGGCAGGCGGCATCGAGCACATCGAGGCGCCGATCAGTGCCAGCAACGTCATGGTGATCGACGACGACGGCCAGGCCACGCGCGTCGGCTACCGGCGTCATGAGGAGAGCGGCCGCAACGTGCGCGTGTCCCGCCGCTCGGGAAAGGATCTGTGATGAGCGCTCGCGCGAAGAGCCAGGAGGTTTCGGCATGACCACGGCTACCGAGGTTCCCGCGCCGCGGCTCAAGGTGCGCTACCGCGAGGAGATCGTGCCGGCGCTGACCGAGCAGTTCTCCTTCGGCAACCCGATGCAGGTCCCCGGGCTCACCAAGATCGTCGTCAACATGGGCGTCGGCCAGGCGGCCAAGGACAGCAAGCTGATGGATGGCGCGGTCCGTGACCTCGCGCTGATCACCGGCCAGAAGCCGCTCGTGCAGAAGGCCCGCAAGTCGATCGCGCAGTTCAAGCTGCGCGAGGGTATGCCGATCGGCGCGAAGGTCACCCTGCGCGGCGACCGGATGTGGGAGTTCCTGGACCGGCTGCTCTCCCTGGCCCTGCCTCGGATCCGCGACTTCCGTGGGCTGTCGGACCGCCAGTTCGACGGCAACGGCAACTACACGTTCGGCCTCACCGAGCAGTCGATGTTCCACGAGATCGATCCCGATTCGATCGACCGCACCCGCGGCATGGACATCACCGTGGTCACGACCGCGGCGAACGACGACGAGGGACGCGCGCTGCTCCGGGCGCTCGGCTTCCCGTTCCGCGACACAGAGAGAAGCAGCTGACATGGCAAAGACAGCCCTTCGGAACAAGGCGGCGGCCAAGCCGAAGTTCAAGGTGCGCGGGTACTCGCGCTGCCAGCGCTGCGGCCGCTCGCAGGCGGTGTATCGCAAGTTCGGTCTTTGCCGGATCTGCTTCCGCGAAATGGCGCACGCGGGCGAGCTGCCCGGCGTGACCAAATCTTCTTGGTAATGCTCATCGTTCGACTTGCAAGCTTCGTCGAAACCACTCTTCACCGTAGGCCTGCGGGAACCGCGGCGAGAAAGTAGTTGATGCAATGACAATGACCGATCCGATCGCCGACATGCTCACGCGGGTGCGCAACGCCAACACGGCGTTCCACGACACCGTGGTCATGCCGCATTCCAAGCTCAAGGGCCACATCGCCGAGATCCTGAAGCAGGAGGGTTACATCGCCGGCTTCAAGATCGCCGATGCACCCGAGGGCCAGGTCGGCCGCGTGCTCACCGTCGAGCTGAAGTACGGCCCGAACCGGGAGCGCAGCATCGCCGGGGTCCGGCGCGTTTCGAAGCCCGGTCTGCGCGTGTACGCGAAGTCGACGGGAATGCCACGCGTCCTCGGTGGCCTGGGCACCGCGATCATCTCGACGTCGTCCGGCCTGCTGACCGATCGGCAGGCCACCAAGCGCGGAGTAGGCGGAGAAGTTCTCGCCTACGTCTGGTGAGAGGAGGAGACCAAGCATGAGTCGCATCGGAAAGCTTCCGGTCGCCGTCCCCTCGGGCGTCGACGTGAACATCGACGGTCAGACCGTCACGGTAAAGGGCCCCAAGGGCACGCTGTCGCACGTCGTCGCCGAGCCGATCACGGTCACGCGGGACGACACCGGCACCATCACCCTGGTCCGCCCGGACGAGGAGCGGGTCTCCAAGTCGCTGCACGGCCTGTCCCGCACGCTGGTGGCCAACATGGTCATCGGAGTGACGGACGGTTACACCAAGCGCCTCGAGATCGTCGGCACCGGTTACCGCGTGGTCGCCAAGGGCAGCGATCTCGAGTTCGCGCTCGGGTTCTCGCACCCGGTGCTCGTGCCGGCTCCGGAGGGCATCACGTTCCGCGTGGAGGCCCCGACCCGGTTCGCCGTCGAGGGGATCGACAAGCAGAAGGTCGGCGAAGTGGCCGCCAAGATCCGCAAGCTGCGCAAGCCCGACCCGTACAAGGGCAAGGGCGTGCGCTACGCGGGCGAGGTCATACGACGCAAGGCTGGAAAGGCCGGTAAGAAGTAATGGGTGCCTCGGTAATCGTCAAGCAGGCTCGTACGTCGGCCGGTGTCTCGGCCGTGCGTCGGGCCGCCAAGTCCCGTCGGCACTTCCGGCTGCGCAAGAAGGTCGTCGGATCCACCGACCGGCCGCGGCTGGTGGTCACGCGGTCGTCGCGTCACCTGTTCGTCCAGCTCGTCGACGACTCCAAGGGCGTCACCATCGCCTCGGCGTCGACGTACAAGCTGACCGGCGGCGACAAGTCGGAGCAGGCGCGTCAGGTCGGCACCCAGTTGGCCGATGCGGCCAAGGCCGCCGGCGTGACCAAGGTCGTCTTCGACCGTGGCGGCAACACCTACACCGGCCGGATCGCGGCATTCGCCGGCGCCGCCCGCGAAGCCGGATTGGAATTCTGAACATGAGCAAAGCAACCGAAGGAAGTATCTGATGCCTGGACCGCAGCGGGGAGCCCGCACTGGCGGAAACGAGCGCACCGGCGGCGGTGGCGAGCGCGGCGAGCGTCGTGACCGTCGCGACGGCGGTCGTGGCGGCCCAGCCGAGAAGAGCACGAACCTCGAGCGCGTCGTGACGATCAACCGCGTCGCGAAGGTGGTCAAGGGTGGCCGGCGCTTCAGTTTCACGGCTCTCGTGGTCGTCGGCGACGGTGACGGCACGGTGGGCGTCGGCTACGGCAAGGCGAAGGAGGTTCCGGCCGCGATCGCCAAGGGCGTCGAGGAGGCCAAGAAGAACTTCTTCAAGGTGCCGCGGATCCAGCAGACCATCCCGCACCCGGTGCAGGGTGAGAAGGCCGCCGGTGTCGTGCTGCTCAAGCCGGCCAGCCCCGGTACCGGCGTCATCGCCGGTGGCCCGGTGCGTGCCGTGCTCGAGTGCGCCGGAATCCACGACGTCCTGTCGAAGTCGCTCGGCTCGGACAACCCGATCAACATCGTGCACGCCACGGTCGCAGCCCTGCAGATGCTCGTCCGCCCGGAGGAAGTTGCGGCTCGCCGCGGCCTGCCTCTCGAGGACGTCGCTCCCGCCGGCATGCTGCGCGCGCGGGCCGGGCAGGGAGGCTGACCGTCGTGAGTCGTTTGAAGATCACCCAGACGAAGTCGGGGATCAGTGAAAAGCGCAACCAGCGCGAGACGTTGCGGACGCTCGGGCTCAAGCGCATGCACGACACCGTCGTCAAGGAGGACCGCCCGGAGATCCGCGGCATGGTCCAGACCGTCACGCACCTCGTGTCGGTCGAGGAGGTCGAGTAACTCATGGGGAACCTCAAGGTTCATCACCTGCGGCCCGCCGACGGCGCCCACACCCGCAAGACCCGCGTGGGTCGCGGTGAGGGCGGCAAGCGCGGCAAGACGGCCGGACGCGGCACCAAGGGCACCAAGGCCCGTTATCAGGTGCCTGCGGCCTTCGAGGGCGGCCAGATGCCGATCCATATGCGGATGCCGAAGCTCAAGGGCTTCAAGAACCGCTTCCGGGTCGAGTACCAGGTCGTCAACGTCGCGACCCTGGCCCAGCTGTTCCCAGAGGGCGGGACGGTCGGGGTCGACGACCTCGTGCAGGCCGGCGCCGTCCGCAAGGGCGAGGTGGTCAAGGTGCTCGGAAACGGCGACCTGGGCGTGAAGCTCGACATCACGGCCAACGCCTTCTCCGACAGTGCCCGCGAGAAGATCACTGCGGCCGGCGGATCGGCGACCCAGCTCTGACAGTGGCGCACCGGAGTTCTTACCGAGCCCGGACCGAACGCGGTCCGGGCCCCGGGAGCCCGGTGCGCCCACTACCGTAAGTGGGGGTCCGCCGACGGCTGTTAGCCTGAGCGGACCAGTTGGCGCCGACGGCGCCCGGTACGGCGGCGCTCGCGGTCGTCCGGCACCCGCACCAGGCAATTCGACAGTTTCGCAGCAGGAGGATCTGTGCTCAGCGCGTTCGCATCGGCGTTTCGGACGCCTGACCTGCGAAAGAAGCTGCTCTTCACGCTCGCGATGCTGGCGTTGTACCGGTTGGGCGCGTCGATCCCGACGCCGAACACCAACACGACGGCGATCAACAACTGCCTCGCGGGCGCCTCCCAGAGCAGCAAGAACATCTATTCGCTGATCAATCTGTTCTCCGGCGGCGCGCTGCTGCGGCTCTCCGTCTTCGCTCTCGGCATCATGCCGTACATCACCGCGAGCATCATCATCCAGCTGCTCGTGGTGGTCATTCCACGCTTCGAGCAGTTGAAGAAGGAAGGGCAGTCGGGTCAGCAGAAGCTGACGCAGTACAGCCGTTACCTGACGATGGGTCTCGCGATCCTGCAGTCGACGGGGTTTATCGCCCTGGCGCGGTCGGGGCAGCTGTTCCAGGGCTCGTCGAGTGCCTGCCAGTCGATCCTGTACCACCAGGACGTCTACACCCTCACGACCATGGTCATCACGATGACCGCCGGCACCGGCGTCATCATGTGGCTCGGTGAGCTCGTCACCGACCGTGGCGTCGGTAACGGCATGAGCGTGCTGATGTTCACCTCGATCGCGGCCCGCATCCCGAACGAGGGCCACGTCATCCTGCAGAACGCGGGCGTGTTCGTGTTCACCCTGATCTGCCTGCTGGGGCTGGCGATCATCGTCGCAGTGGTCTTCGTCGAACAGGCCCAGCGCCGAATACCGGTGCAGTACGCGAAGCGAATGGTCGGACGAAGGCAATACGGCGGCACGTCCACGTATCTGCCGTTGAAGGTGAACCAGGCCGGCGTCATCCCGGTGATCTTCGCGTCGTCCCTGCTGTACATCCCACAGCTGATCAGTCAGCTCGTCAGCAGCAACAACACCAGCGGTTTCGCGAGGTGGGTCAACCAGTATCTGCTCGACCAGCAGTCGTGGTCCTACCTCACCGTGTACTTCCTGCTGATCATCTTCTTCGCCTACTTCTATGTCGGCATCACGTTCGATCCCGTCGAACGAGCCGACGACATGAAGCGCTACGGCGGGTTCATCCCCGGCATCCGTCCGGGCCGACCGACGGCGGAGTACCTGCAGTTCGTGTTGTCCCGGATCACCCTGCCGGGCTCGCTGTACCTCGGAATAGTGGCTGTCCTGCCGAACTTCTTCTTCAACATCACCAGCGGAAACAATCAGAACTTCCCGTTCGGTGGTACCGCGGTGCTGATCATGGTCGGCGTCGGCCTGGACACGGTGAAGCAGATCGAGAGCCAGTTGATGCAGCGCAACTACGAAGGCTTCCTGCGCTGATCGCGGCGAGCCACATGTTCGCTGTCACGAGGGAAGGGCGAGCCGCGTGAGATTGGTGCTCG
>JAOPVG010000204.1 GCA_025966255.1 Jatrophihabitans sp. | reverse complement strand
CCGACCATGATCGAAGCGTCCAGCTCCACATCACCGCGCGCGTTCGGCAGCCCGCCGGTACCCACGTAATGGTCCTCGAGGTTGTCCTCGCAGTGGCGTAACGCGATCTCGACCGCGTCGAGCGCGGAACCTCCTTCCCGCAATATCGCCATGGCGGCGGGCAGGCCGACCTCACTGCGCTCGCTGCCGATGATGACCGGTTGCGTCACCTGGGTTCGTCCTTTCGGTCGTCGTCGACGTGCCAGCAGGCCGCCGCTCGGGTTGGATCGTGGGCGATGGGTAGCAATCCGGGCTCGTCCACGCAGGCCGGCATCGCCACCGGGCAGCGCGGGCGGTAACGGCAGCCGTGCTCACCTTCGATGGCGTGCGCCGAATACGGCGACTCGTCGGCGTCCGGCTCGCCGTCGACGACGGCGAGCGGATCGGCGGTGCCGAGTGACTCGGTGGCGTCGATCGGGTGGCCGTCGGTGGTCGAGGAGAGCATCCGCGGCACCGACGCGAGCAGCAGTTGCGTGTACGGGTGGCGCGGGTCGTTGAAGATCTGCTCAGTGGGGCCGGTCTCGACGATCCGGCCCCGGTACATCACGGCGATCCGGTCGCTGACCTGCCGCACGACCGCGATGTTGTGCGACACGAACACCATCGACAGCCCGAGGGACTCCCGCAGATCCGTGAGCAGGTTGATGATCGTCGCCTGGACGGAGACGTCGAGCGCCGACACCGGCTCGTCCGCAATGAGCACCCGGGGCTGGAGCGCCAGTGCCCGAGCGATGCCGATGCGCTGTCGCTGGCCCCCGCTGAACTGGCGCGGCGTTCGGCGCAGGGCATCGTGGGGCAGCCCGACCAGGTCCATCAACTCGTGGCTACGCGCGGCAACCTGGTTGCGCGGGACGATCCGGTGGTAGCGCAACAGCTCCCCGAGCGTCTGACCGACGGTCATGCGCGGATTGAGCGAGCTGTACGGGTCCTGAAACACCATCTGCACGGTCCGCCGCTGGGCCCGAGTGGGCAGGCCGCGCACGGGCTCGCCCGCGTACCGGACTTGCCCGGCGTTCGGCTGGTACAGCCCCATGATGCAGCGGCTGAGCGTCGACTTGCCGCAGCCGGACTCGCCGACCAGGCCGAGCGTCTCGCCGGTCGCGAGGGTGAGATCGACGCCGTCCACCGCCTTGACCACGTGCTCCGGGGTGCGGGTCAGTCGATCGGTCCACGACCGGCGACCGATGAAGTGCTGCACCAAGCCCTCGACGCCGAGCACCTCGTCGGTGCCGTGGGTGCGCGGCGGTTTGTCGACGGTGACGGTCATGTCTTCTCCACCAGGTCGAGCACGTCGGCCGGAGTCCAGTCGAGCCATTGGGGTGCGGTCTCGACCCGGATGCACGCCGAGGCATGGTCGGGGTCGTCCGGCACCGGAGTCAGCGCCGGATCCACCTCGTAGCACCCCGGCTCGGCGAACGCGCAGCGCGGCGCGAACGAGCAACCGGCCGGTACCGCGGCGAGGTCGGGCGGCTGCCCGGGGATCGTCAGCAGCCGATGCACCGGCAGGTCGGGATCCGGGACGGCCCGCAGTAGCGCGAACGTGTATGGGTGGCGCGCGAGCGCGAGCAGGTCCCCGATGCGGCCGGACTCGATCACCCGGCCGGCGTACATCACGTAGATCCGCGAGCAGGTCTGGCTGATCACGGCCAGGTCATGGCTGACCAGAATCACCCCGAGCCGGCGGTCGCGGCGCAGCCGGTCGATGACCTCGAGCACCTGCGCCTGGATCGTGACGTCCAGGGCCGTGGTCGGCTCGTCGGCCAGGATCAGTCGCGGTTCGGCCGACAGGGCGATCGCGATGCAGACCCGCTGCCGCATGCCGCCGGAGAGCTGGTGCGGATAGGCCCGGAACCGACGCTCCGGCTCGGGGATGCCCACCTGGTCCATGAGTTCCACTGCGCGGGCGTGGGCGGCCGACTTCGACATGCCCAACCGACGGCGCGGCACCTCGGCGATCTGGTCACCCACCCGCATGACCGGGTTGAGCGCGGTCAGCGAGTCCTGAAAGATCATGCTCATCGCGTCGGTGAGCACCTTGGTGCGCCGCCGTTCCGGCAGGCCCGTGACATCGACGCCGTCCAAGACGATCGAACCCTTGGTGACCTGCGCCGGCTGGGGTAGCAGACCCAGCAACGCACGCAACGTGATGCTCTTGCCCGAGCCGGATTCACCGACCACGCCGATCGATTCGCCGGCGTCGACCGTCAGTGACACGCCGCGCACGGCGTGCAGGTGCCCGTGCGGTACCGGAATCTCCACGTGCAGGTCATGCACTTCGAGTAGCGGGCTCATCGTGCCCCCTCACTGCGCTCGCTCATCGGCGATCGAACCTGTCCACGAGTCCGTCCGCGATCAAGGCCAGCGCCAGGCCGGTGATGACGACCGCGATGCCAGGGATGGTGGCGAGATACCACTGGGTGAGCAGGAACTGTTGCCCGTCCTGGATCATCGAACCCCAGTCCGGCGTCGGTGGCGGCACTCCGAGTCCGAGGTAACCGAGCGTCACGATTGCCAGGATGGTCAGCACGATGTCGCTCATCGAGTAGATGACCGCCTGCAGCACCACGTTCGGCAGGAGATGTCGGAACAGGATGCGCCAGGTCGGCAGCCCGCTTGCCCTGGCCGCCAACGCATACTCCTGTTCCTTGGCCACCAGCACTTCGCCGCGGACGATGCGGCAGTACGCCACCCAGCCGACCATCGTGATCGCCACATAGATGCTGCCGGTGCCGGCGCCGAGCGCGAACACGAGCGCGATGACCAGCACGAAGAACGGGAACGCGACGACCACGTCGACGATCCGCATGATCACGGTGTCGAGCCAGCCGCCGAACCAACCGGACACCAGGCCCAGAACGGTGCCGATGATGAACGGGCTGACGACGGCGAGCACGCCGACGCGGAGGTCGATCCGGGCGCCGTACAGCAGCCGAGAATAGATGTCGCGACCGAGCTCGTCAGTGCCGAGCAGGTGCCCCGGTGAACCCGGGGCCAGCCGGGCGTTCGCGAGGTCCTGCTGGATCGGGTCGTGGCTGGCGAGCACCGGGGCAAGGATCGCCGCGAGCACCAGCAACCCGAACAGCGTCAGCCCGACGATGAGCAGGACGTTGTGCTTGCGCCGCCGGCGGGTCGTCGGGACGACCGTGTCGGTGGCACTGCCGGGAACGGAGATGACGGTCATGAGAGTCGCACCCTCGGGTCGAGCGCCGCATGCGAGATGTCGGTGAGCAGATTGACGGCCACCACCATGATCGCGAAGAGCAGGGTGACTCCTTGGACGATCGGGAAGTCCCGGTTGAAGATCGCTGTGATCATCAGGAAGCCGACGCCGTTCAGCGCGAACACCTTCTCGACGACGAGCGTCGATCCGATGAGGTAAGCGATGTTGACTCCGAGCACGGTCACCGATGAGATGGCGGCGTTCCGCAGCGCATGCCCCAGCACCACCCGCGGGGCGCCGAGGCCCTTGGACCGCGCCGTGACGATGTAGTCGCTCTGCAGGACGTTGATGAGGCTGGCCCGCAGGCTACGGACCAGGATCGGAACCAGAGCAAGGGCGACGGTCAACCCGGGCAGGATGATCGACCGGACGTGGTTGAGCGTCCCGGTGCCGAAGCCCGACGCCGGGAATGCGCCTGCCTTCAGGGACAACAGCAAGATGAGCATGATGCCAAGCCAGAAGGCGGGCATGCCCAGCCCGACCAGCGGAATGGTGCGGATCGCGCTGTCCGCCAGCCGGTTCCGTCGACTGGCGGCCCACACCGCGAGCGGCACGCTGATCAGGACGGCGAGGATCACGCCGGCCACGATCAGCCACACCGTGGGCAACAGGTTCTGTGAGATCAGCGAGGTGACGCTGCTCTTGTACTGGTACGACTCGCCGAGGTTGCCGTGCAGCAGGTGGTTCAGGAACGTCAGGTACTGCCGCCAGATCGGGTGGTCGAGGCCGAGCTGCTTGTGCAGCTCAGCCACCGCACTCGTCGTGGCGTGGGAACCGAGCAAGGTGACCGCCGGGTCCCCCGGGACGAGGTGGATCATGAAGAACACCAGCAGGCTGATCCCGAACAGCACCGGGATGAGGGTGATCAGCCGCCGTAGAACGAATGCCAAATAATTCATGGTTCTCCCGCAGGGTCAGTCAGGCGATCGACACAACGCCCATGTCGTAAAGGCCCGTCGGCGCGACGAAGAAACCCGTCACGTTCGAGCGCATCGCGTACGGGAGCGATTGGTAGAACAGCGGCGGCAGGTACGCGCTCTCCGCCAGCATGGTCTGCAGCTGGCTGTAGAGCTTCTGCCGCTGGGTGGGATCGAACGTCTGCTCCGCCTGCTTTGCCACAGCCTGTGCCTGCGGATCGTTGTAGTTGGTCTCGAACGAGTGGCCGCCTCCCGACGGCAGCACCGCGAACTGCACGAGCTCGTCCGGATCCGCGATGTCCATCGTCCAGTACGAGTGGCTGATGTCGTACTGAAGCTTGTTCTGGAGATCGTGCACGGCACTCGGGTCGCTGTTGGTGATCTTCATCGTGATCCCGAGCTGCTTCAGCGATGCCTGTAGGACCTGGGCAATCGCAGAGTCAGTGGTGTCCCCGGACGAGGCCAGGTAGGTGCAGCTGAAGCCGTTCGGATACTTGGACTGCGCCAGCTCCGACTTGGCCTTGGACATGTCGTACGACTGGCCCGGCGTGTTCTTGTCGTAGTACGGCACGGTCGGCATGAACAGTGAGTTGGCCACCGTGCCCTTGCCGTACAGGACCGTCTTGACGAGGGACGCGCGGTCAATGGCGTATGACACCGCGCGGCGCACGTGGACGTCGGTGAACGGAGCGAACTTCTGGTTCATCAGGATGTAGTCGGTGCGCGTCGACGGGAAGAGGGTCACCTTCACGCCGCTCGCACTCTGCAGCTGAGCAACCGTCGCCAGCGGTGGGTTCTCGTTGATCTGTGCGGTGTTGCCCTGAACCATGACGTTACGGGTGTTGTCGTCGGGAACGACTTGCCAACTCACGGAGTCCAGGTAGGGCAGGCCGGGGCGCCAGTGGTTGGTGTTCTTGGTGAGGGTGATTTTGGAGCCCTTCTGCCAGCTGCCCCACTTGAATGGGCCGGTACCGACGGGAGCGCTGTAGAACTGCTTCTTCGACCTACCGCCGTAGTTGTTCGGGATGATGCCGTTGCTCGGGCACGCGAGGTCGGCAAGCAGGGGGGCCCACGCGTACTTGGTCTTGATGACTATCGTCGCCGGGTCCGGCGCGGTCACGGAGGCGATCGCGCTGTTGATGAACTCCCAGCCGCCCTTCGTGCTGCTCGCCTGGTCGAGCGAGAACTTCACGTCGGCGGAGGTCATCGGCTTACCGTCGCTGAACTTGACGTCGGTACGGAGCTTGAACGTCCAGGTCAGCTTGTCGGCCGACTGCGTCCAGCTCGTGGCCAGCCAGGGGTGAACGCTGCGGCCGTCGCTGCTGCTGGTGGTCAGCGTCTCGTAAATCTGGACATACACCCAGATCGACGCGTTGCTGAAGACCATGGTCTTGTCCATGTCGACGGCGTCCTGTGCGCGGGCAAGGATCAGGTTGCCGCCGCGCTTCGCTTTGCCGCCACTCGCGCTCGGACTGGAGCTCGAGTGGCTGGGGCCGTTGCTGGTGCCGCAGGCCGCAAGCAGGGCAGTCAGCCCCAGGCCGCCCACCCCGAGCACTCCGGCGCGGAGCATGCTGCGTCGGGACACCTCGTACTCGGCCATGACGGCCAGCCGATCGATGGAGATTTCGTCGTTGTTGTTGTCCGCCATTGGTGACTTCTCCCGAGGGTGTCGATGGCTAAGGGCTAGTGGATAGTGTGCTGTATACAGAGCACAAAGCAATAGCTCAGAACGCTAAGAGTGGCTCCGCGCTCCTCGATTCCATTGGCGTTACGGCGAGGTTTCGTCGATCGAGGACTTGGCCGTTCCTCAGATGACGGGAGTGACAATGCATCCAGGCGCTGCGCCTCCCACGCCGCCGCCCCTCGCCCGCCCGACCGGAATGGGGCAACAGTGAAGTTCACGGTGATCGGCGCCGGCGCCATCGGCGGAACCATCGGCGCGCATCTGGCCCGAGCCGGTCACGACGTGCTGCTCTGCGACGCGGACCCGGCCCACGTGGCCGCGGTCCGCGAGCGTGGCTTGCAGATCATCGGGCCGGTCGAGCAGTTCACCGTGCACGCGCCCGCGGTGACACCGGACGAACTGCCGCAGCAGCTGAGCGGCGTGGTGCTCGTTGCCGTCAAGACCCAGCACACAGCCACAGTCGCTGAACTGCTCCGCGGCCGCCTGGCCGACGACGCCGTCGTGGTGTCGCTGCAGAACGGCCTCACCGCCGACGTCCTGAGCGCCGCACTGGGCCGTGATCGGGTCATCCCCTGCTTCGTCAACTTCGGGGCGGACTACCTGGAGCCGGGTGTTGTCATGCAGGGCAACATCGGGACGTTCCGCATCGGCGAACTCGACGGCGGGATCACTGACCGCGTACGTGCCCTCGCCGACACGTTGCCCTACGCCGAGGCCACCGACAGCATCCTCGGCTACTTGTGGGGCACGGACGCGTATGGCGCCATGTTGTTCGCCGGGGCCGTGTCCGATCTGTCGATCGCCGACCATCTCGAAGATCCGCGCTGGCGCCCGCTGATGCTGGCGGTGGCCCGCGAGGTGCTGCAGCAGGCACCGGTCCGACCACTGCCGTTCGACGGCTTTGATCCGGCTGATCTCGACGGCTCACTCGACCGGCTCGTCGCCTTCAATCGGGGCAGTGCCAAATCGCACAGCGGGATCTACCGCGACCTCATGGTGCGACACCGCACGACCGAGGTAGCCGAGCAGATCGAGGTGCTTGCCGGACCGCTGACGCACTACGTCGGAGAACTGATCCACGCGATCGAGCGTGGCGAGCGCACGTGTGAGGTTGCCAATCTCGAACTGTTGGCCGCGTATGAGCGGCTGGAGCGGCTCGGTCGGCCGTTGCACGCCGTGTCCCGGGCGCTCCCGGCGCCGCTGCGGGCGTCGTCCGGTCCGCTGCACGGCATACCGGTGGCGGTGAAGGACATGATCGACGTCGCCGGGCAGCCCCGGGGCAACGGAAATCCCAATGACATGGCCGGCCCGCCTGCGGCACAGGACGCCCCCGTCGTCCAGCGACTGCGCGCGGCTGCGGCCGATGTCTTCGCCCTGACCTCGCTGCTCGAGTACGCGGCCGGCGCTCCGCATCCCGACATCCCGGACGCCCGCAATCCGCTGCGTGCGGACCGCACCGCCGGCGGGTCCAGCGGTGGATCGGCGGCGCTGGTCGGGGCTCGGGTCTGCTCGGCCGCCCTGGGCACCGACACTGGCGGCTCGATCCGCATTCCCGCCGCCTACTGCGGGATCGTCGGCATCAAGCCGAGCTTCGGCCTCGTGCCGCTCGACGGCGTGACGGCGCTGTCGCCGTCACTCGATCATGTCGGCGTGCTGGCCGACAACGTCGCCACGGCCGCTTCGGTTCTCGGCGTGCTGGCCGGTCGCCACTACTCGCTGCCCGACGAGCCTGACGCCGGGACGGCGGCGCAGCCACTGCGGCTCGGTGTGCTGGCCGCCCAGCTCGACGATCCGCGGTTGGAGCCCGAGGTCGCGGCCGTCGTTCGACGGGCCCTCGAGGTGCTGCAGAAGGCTGGGATGGTGCTGGACGACCGGGACGCAACGCCGCTCACGCAGCTCGGCGACTGCCTCATCGACATCCTGTTGGTCGAGGCGTGGCAGGTGCACGGCGAGCGGGCCCAGGCCCAACCGGAGCACTTCGGAGCCACGACCCTGCGCCTCCTGATGGAGGGCGCGCAGGTCCCGCCCGAGCGGGCTGCTGCAGCCCGGGCTCGCCGCGCCGAGCTGCTGCCCGCGGCAACGGCACTGCTCGACGACGTCGACGTCCTGGTCGGTCCGGCGGTCGCCTACCCCGCGCCTGAGCAGAACCCGCCGGTCGACACTCCGGAAGGCGAGATCGAAGGGCTGTTCACCGGGCCGTACAACGTCACCGGGCAGCCGGCGCTGGTGTTGCCGTGCGGGCTCACGTCCGATGGCCTTCCGGTCGGGCTCCAACTCGCCACGGCCGTCGGCGACGACGCCGGCCTGCTCCGGGCCGCGGCCGCCATCGAAGCCGTTCTCGCGGCGTCCTGATCTCGCACATCTCGACGGGAAGGTCATGCGCGCCGCGCTTTATGTCACGGCCGGTTCGGTCGTCGTCGACGAGGTCGCCGACCCGAAGATCGTCGAACCGTCCGACGCACTCGTGCGCGTTGTTCGCTCGTGCGTCTGCGGCTCGGACCTGTGGGCCTACCGGGGAACGTTCAACCGCCCCGAGCGGTCTCGGCTGGGCCACGAATTCATCGGCATCGTCGAGGAGATCGGCGCGGACGTCCGTGACCTGCGGGTGGGCCAGTTGGTCATCGCACCGTTCAGTTACGCCGACGGCAGCTGCCCCGCCTGCGACGAGGGGTTGCCGACGTCGTGCCCGCGCTCGGGCACGTGGGGCGCGGCCGACGACGACGGCGGGCAGGGCGAGGCGCTGCGGGTCCCGTTCGCCGATGCCAACCTGGTCGTCGTACCGGACGGGTCGGAGGACCTCCCGGACGCCACCCTGCTGTCGATGCTCGCGTTGTCCGACGTGATGGCGACCGGGCTGCATGGCGCCGAGATGGCCGGC
>JAOPVG010000181.1 GCA_025966255.1 Jatrophihabitans sp. | reverse complement strand
TCGGCCGCGATGTCAAGCGCCTTGTAGAAGTCCTCTGCACACGCCTCGCTCCGAACGACCGGCCCTCGGGTTCGGCAGGTGATCTCGACGTGCTGACAGCTTCCGTTCTGCCGCGGGTTCTTCTCGTGTTGGAGTTCGACGTCCGTCCGGTGGATCTTGTTGTCGTAGCGTTCGAGTTTCGACAGCTTCTCGGCGACGTGTTGCCGATAATGGTCGGGAACCACGACGTTGCGGCCACGGACGACGATTTCCATATGTCCCGCGACAGTCTCCATACGACCTCCACCATGCTCGCGGCGACTCGGCGGCACACGGTGGGTACTCGAGGCCCGTGTGCGGGGCCGAGATACGCATCTTCCGGTTAGGTCTCTCTCACGCTAGACCGCCGAAGTGGGCGCTGCCAATGGGATTGGAACCCGGCCGCGGCGTGGCGGCGACGACAGCCGCGCCCAGCACCGGCCAGCCCGAGCAGGACAATGCCCGGTGCGCCTCGCGCAGCGTCGCGCCCGTGGTCACGATGTCGTCAATGAGCAGAGCAGCCACACCCGCAGGTGCCGGGCGAGCCCGGAACGCCTCGTGCAGGTTGCTCGCCCGCGCGGCCACACCCAGGCCGGCTGAGTCGCGCACGGCTCGGGTCAGGGACAGGACGCCACGCGTGACCCGGGTGCCGGCCACCGCCGCCGCCCGAGGCGCGAGCCGGCCGAGATGATCACCACCCCGGGCGGCGGCCACGGACCGAGAGGACGGCACCGCGACGAGCACGACCCGCCGCCCCGGCGGCGCACGCCCGTTCAGCGCAGTACGCGCGGCCCGCCCGAGCAACTCACCCAGTGGACCGGCGAGATCGCGCCGCCCCCGCTCCTTGTAAAGGATCAAGGCGCGCCGGAGGACATCGGCATAGGCCGCTGCCGCCACGACGCCCAGCTCGTCGAACTGCACCCGCACGGGTGCCGCGCTCGGCACACAGCGCCCACAGAGCAAAGCCACCCCGGCACCGCAGCCGACACAGCGACGCGGGAGCACCAGATCCAGCAACGCATCGACGATCATGGCGGCAAGCCTGCCGGGATCCACCGACCGTCCCCCGCACTCCGCCCGTGTCCTGTGGACGGATCGCCGGTATCGGATCCGTACTGTGGACGAGCCGCTGCGAGCGGGTGTTCGCGGTATATGGGCCGGGTGTTCGCGGTACGCCGGCCGCCTCTTCGCCTATACCGCGCCGGTCATTCGAGGTAGATCGGTGCGGTACCGCTGGTCTGGCTCGCGGCTCCCGGACTGACCCAGTCGGTGCCCCTCTGCGCCCAGATGAAGCCGCCCGCGGACACCCAGGCCAGCTGGCCCGCGGCCACGGTCACGCTGTCGGGCGCATCTTGGAGCGATCCGATGCCGCGCCCACTCCAGGCCGAGCCGTCGACGTTGGTCTCGAAGACCTCAGGGTCGTGGTTGGTTGCGTCATAGCCGATCGCGAACAACGTCGATGCCTCGATCCAGGCGACGTCCTGAACCACCACGCCCACCGGGCTGACCGGCTGCAAGGTATCGATCCGCACCTGCCCCGCGGTGCGCACCACCGACCCGACGAACAGCTGACCCTTGCCGTTTGCCGCGGAGATCACCATGGCGACGCGGGACCCTTCCGGGCTCAGCCGCAGGGAGACGATCCGCCCGCCGCCCGCTGACGTCGGGATCGCGATCGGCAGGACGTGTGGTGCCTTCCCGGTCACGATCACGCGGTAGAGATTGCTACCACGGCCGACCCAGACTTCCCCTGCGCCCGGTGCCCAGGCGGGACGCGTGAGCGCGCCACTCGATGGCAATGGCTTCGTCACTGGCGTCAGCCCACCCAGCTGGCTGCCGACGAGCAGCCGAGCCTCGTCACCGGTTCCGGTCACGGCCGCGACGCTCAGCCCCCCAGACCGTCCGAGTCGGGTGAGCGCGATCGAGTTGAGGGAGTAGCTGGATCTGTTGACCGCACCGCTCAGTTCGATGCCGTTCTCGGCATAGATCCGTCCGGAGCGGAGGTAGTACACGTCGCGGGCAGGCGGGGGCGGGCCGGCGTCACTGGCCCCGGAGGCGGTGAACTGGACACTTGCAGCACTGGGGATGGTCACCGGCGTACCGCCGTCGGTGATGGAGAGGACGGAGCTGGGCCCGACGCCGTAGAGCGTGTGGCCGATCTGGGACGCGAGCTGGTTGCGGGCCGGAGAATTGAGTTGCGCCGCACCCGGGATCTCGACCTTCGTCGGTGCATCGCCGGTGACGCTGATCCGGCGCACGCTGGCCTGCGTCGGCAGCGTGTCCGGGTTGACCGCGTTCTGGAGGTCGGGCCGCGGCCCCGCCGCCAGTTGGGTCACCAGCCACTGTTCGAGCTGCGAGGATTCCAGCTGACTCCAACGCACGTCCGGCACGAGGTAGCGATCGGCCAGGTCGTAGAAGTACAGGGGGTGCGGCTTGTAGGTGTCGAACTGGTCGACGGTCAGGAGCAGCCCTTTACCGAGCCCGTCGATGCGGTACTGCCCGCCGACCTTGGTCACGTGGTACTCGAACCCGGCCGGGTCCCCACCCTGTCCGGTTCGCTGCAAGGACGGCGTGTAGATGCCGGCGGCATTGAGCGTCCCGACAACGCGCCCGGCCACGACGACGACGGGCTTGCCGGGCTTGAACGTGCCGATGGTCAGCCCGGAGACGATCGTGGCCGTGGTGTCCGTCCAGCGCCGGCGCGCATCCGGGGTCAGGAACGTGCGCGCCGACGTATGGGTGCCGGGTTCGGTGCCGTTGGCTTGGAGGAACGCCTTGACGAGTTCGCTCGGCTGGGCACCGGGCGCGGGCGTGATCGCCTGGCCCTGGACGTCGCCGCCGAACGGGATGGGCTTGATCGTCTCCGGAGCCGACGACGACGGAACCCCCGTGCACGCGCTGACCATCAGCACGAGAGAGGCAGCCGCCGCGGTCACGACGAGGTGGCGGCGCATTCTCTGCGGCGACCTCATTCGTCGTCCTCGTCGTCGATCTCGTCCGGGTCGAGCGGCAGCGGCGAATGCATCAGCGTGTGGCCGGCGCGGCGGGGCAGCGTGAGCCGGAACTGCGCGCCACGGCCGCGCTCACCCCAGGCCTGCAGCCAGCCGTCGTGCAGGCGCGCATCCTCCAGTGAGATAGCGAGACCGAGGCCGGTGCCGCCGGTGAGCCGGCTGCGCGACTGGTCGCCGCGCCAGAACCGGTTGAACACCAGCCCCGCCTCGCCGGGACGCAGGCCCATGCCATGGTCGCGTACGGTCACGGCGACGGCGTCGGCGTCGTAGCCGATGGTGATCACCACTGGCTTCCCTTCGCCGTGGTCGAGTGCGTTACCCACGAGATTACGAAGAATCCGCTCCACGCGCCGCGAGTCGATATCCAGCATCACCGGCCCGTCAGGCTGTTCGATGACCACCTGGCTGCCGTGCCGGTCGGCCAGCAGTCGGGTGCCTTCCACCGTCGTCGCCACCACACTGCGCAGGTCGACGGTCTCGGACTCCAGATTGGCCACGCCGGCGTCGTACCGCGAGATCTCCAGCAGGTCGCCGAGCAGGGATTCGAAGCGGTCGAGCTCGTCGTGGAGCAGTTCGGCCGAGCGCGAGAGCTCCGGCGGGAAATCGGATCGGTTGCCGTACAGGAACTCCGAGGCCATCCGGATCGTGGTCAGCGGAGTTCGCAGCTCGTGCGAGACGTCGCTGGTGAAGCGCCGCTGCAGTCGGGAGAGATCCTCGAGCCGACGGATCTGGCGCTGCAGGCTGTCCGCCATGTCGTTGAAGGATCGGCCCAGCCGGCCGATGTCGTCGCTGCTGGTGACGGCGATTCGTTTGGAGAGGTCGCCGGCGGCCAGCAGACCCGCTGTCTCGGCCGCCACGCGCACCGGACGCACCACCTGACGCGTCACGAGCAGCGCGATCGCGAGCACCAACACCACGAGAGCCAGCCCGGCGAGCAGCACGGTGCGCTGGATCAGCGAGATCGTCTGTTCCTCGGCGGTGAGGGGGAACAGGTAGTAGAACTCGAAGTTGCCCGTCCGCGCCGGCACCGGTTCACCGACGATGAGGCCGCGGACGAGTTCTGGACGTCCGGCCCGCGCTTTCACCGGCCCGTACTGGATGGCGAGGTTGCCGCCCTGCACGACCTTGCGCAACGACTGCGGGATGTCCGGGGCCGCACTCGACGGCGACTCGATGTCGATGTTGAACACGCCGGCGCTCGACCCGCCCGCAGTGAGGTTCGCCGAGATCTGCGAGCGAGCGTCATCGACGTCGGCGACCACACCCGGGTCGACGCTGGACAGCAACGGCCTCGCGAACTCGAGGCCGATCTTCGCCTGGTTGATCGCGGCGTCACGTTTGGCGTTCAGGACACCCCCCGCGACCTTGTCGACGAGGAACAGCCCGATGATGAACACCACAACGCCGGTGACGACGACCGTGGTGGCGCCGACGCGCAACTGCAAAGACTGACGCCAGGCTCGGACAATCCGGGCCGCGCCCGATCGCGTGCGATCACGGACGCCGCGCAGGACGATGGCGGTGTTCGCCAGCACCGAACCGCGGGTACTTGCGAGGGTCATGGAGGTCCGGCTTTGTACCCGACGCCGCGGACGGTGAGCACCACCTCAGGCCGCTCCGGGTCGCGCTCCACCTTGGCTCTCAAGCGTTGCACGTGCACGTTAACGAGCCGGGTGTCGGCCGCGTGCCGGTAGCCCCACACCTGCTCGAGGAGCACCTCCCGCGTGAACACCTGCCGCGGCTTGCGGGCCAGCGCGACGAGCAGGTCGAACTCGAGCGGTGTGAGCGCCATCGGCGCCCCCTCGCGGGTGACCTGGTGGGCCTGCACGTCGATCTGCACCGGGGAATCGGCCGGGCCGATGGTCAACGCCTCACTGGCGATGTCCTCGTGATGACGCAAGCGGGCCCGCATCCGAGCCACGAGCTCCTTCGGCTTGAACGGCTTCATCACGTAGTCGTCGGCACCGGATTCGAGGCCGAGGACGACGTCGACGGTGTCCGTCTTCGCGGTCAGCATGATGATCGGCGTGCCGCTCTCGGCCCGGATGGCGCGGCACACGTCGATGCCGGACATACCCGGCAGCATGAGATCGAGCAGGACGATGTCGGGCTTGGTCTCCCGGAAGGCCTTCAGGGCACGGGAGCCGTCCGCGACGAACGACGGCTCGAACCCGTCGGTGCGCAGCACGATACCCAGCATCTCGGCCAGCGCCGAGTCGTCATCGACCACCAGAACGCGAGGTTTCACGCGCCCATGGTGACACCTCGACCTCACATCGGTGTGGATCTAGGCGTGGGCTGAGCTGGATCGATGAGGCGTCCTCCCGTCGAAGTAGGCAAGATGGGCACGATCATGTGCGCGGGAGCGGAGGTGGGCCGACGTGAGCGGTGAGTTCGCCGCGGCATCCGCGACGCCGCTACGCCCACTCGGCGCGGCCGAGATCCTCGACAACGCGGTGCGGGCGGTGCGCCGCAATGCCCGGGCCGCGTTCACCCTCTCCGCGCCGATCGCCATCCTCCGGGCCGGCTTCATCGCGCTGATCCAGCTGGGCATCGCGAACGATCCGCACGGAATAGCGCAGTTCGGGGTGCTCGGTGAGTTGCTCGTCTCGGGGATCTTCGGCACGATCCTCGCCGGCCTGCTCGCCCCGGTGTTCACCGCCGATTTGGTGGGCCGGCGCCTGACTGCCGGCCAGTCGCTCCGGCAGGTGGGCCGGTTCGGGTTCGGCCTGGTCGCGCTCGCCCTCGTGGTGGCGGTGGCCCAGGAGGTCGGGCTCGTCGTATTGGTCGTCGGTGGCGTCTGGCTGTGGGGCATCTGGGCGGTCTCCGCACCGGTCCTGGTGATCGAGCGGACCGCTCCGGTCAAGGCCCTGAGCCGGTCGTTCGAGCTCGTCAAGCACGAGTTCTGGCGCACCTGGGGCGTGCGCACGCTGCGCTGGGTGCTCACGGTGACACTCGGGCTGTTCATCACGTTGCCGTTCTCGTTGCTGGCGAGCTATCTGAGTGGGACGGATCTGATCAATGTGGCCACGCAGGGGATCCAGGACCCCGGCGTCTACGTCACCGTGGTCGCCATCGGCAACGTGCTCTCGCTGACCATCACCACCCCGATCAGCGCCGCAGTGGACACGCTGCTCTACACCGACCTGCGGATGCGCCGCGAAGGCATCGATCTCGTCCTCGGCCTGCCCCCAATCGCTCCGGACGCCCGGCCCGATATCGCCGACGGCCGCCCGGCGGTCACCGCATGGTGATCGCCGGCGACCCCGTCGGCGGTTCGGCGGCACAGGAGGCCGCCAAGGCGGAGTTGCGCCGCCACGAGTACCACCGCGACGAGCCCAGCCTGCTCACCCGGGCCGTGCACTGGCTCGGCGACAAGCTTGGCGCGCTGTTCAGCGGCGGGGGCGGCAGCCATGCACTGCTCCTGTTGCTCGTGGCCGTGCTCGCCGTCGTGGTCGTCGTCGCGGTTCGCGCCGGCGTGCCGGGTCGCACCGTCCGCGGCCGGAGCGCGGACGACGTCGACCCGCTCGCCCCGATCGCCGCGCGCGATCACCGGGGCCGCGCGTTGCAGTTGGCTGCCGAGGGACGTCGCGCCGAGGCACTGCGCGAGTGGCTCCGCGCCGCCGTGCAGACCATCGAGGAACGGGGTGTCCTGCCGCCGCGGCCCGGCCGCACCGGGGCGGCGACGTCGCGCGAGGCCGGGCCGCTACTGCCCACTGCGGCCGCCGACCTGGCCGTCGCCACCGAAGCCTTTGACGCCGTCTGGTTCGGCGGCCGCGAGGCCAGCGACACGGACGTCCAGCGGGCGCGGGCCGCGGCCGACGGCGTCGCCTCGGCCCGCGTCGTCGCCGGCGTCGGCGCCAGCGGCGAGGGGATTGCCGCACCGTGGTGATGTCGACTCCGGCGCCGCGCGAAATCGCCGCCGGCGCGCTGGTCCGACCCGCGTGGCAACGCCTGCGGGTCGGGCTGGTGCTCGCCCTCGTCATCGTCCTCGGTGCGGTGCTCGTCGGCTCGCTGGCGGATCGCCCGGGCCAGCCGCTCGATCCGATCTCCGCGCGCACGAACGGCAGCAAGGCGCTCGTCCGGATCCTCGCTGGGTACGGCGCCACGGTGGTGCCGACCACGGACCTGAACACCGCCATCGCCGGCAGCGGCACCGTGCTCGTCACCGCCCCCGACGCCTACTCGACCGATCAACTGCAGCGACTGGCGGCAGCGCCGGGCCGGCTCGTGCTCGTCGAGCCGGGCACCCGAGCGACGACCGCAGTGGCGCCCGGGGTATCGCTCGATCCGAACGGCCGGGGCGACGAGTTCCCAGGTTGCCGCGATGCGGGAGCAATTGCCGCTGGCCGTATCGCGCTGCCCGACGACGTCGTCCCGTACGACGTCGGCCGCGTCGACGCGACCAGTTGTTACGGCGGCGCCGTCGTCTCTGCGCCGAACCTGGTGCTGCTGGGCTCGGCAAAGCTGCTGCAGAACGACACACTCGCCGGCGCCGGCGTCGCCGCACTCGACGTCAACGCCATCACCGCCGATCGGACGGTCCGCGATGTCGTGTGGCTGCGACCCGGGGGCGACGCGGCGGGATCGGGCCCGGCGAGCATCTGGGATCTGTTTCCCGACGGCGCCTACCGCGCGTTCTGGTGGCTGATCGCCGTTGGCGCGTTGCTGGTCCTGTGGCGGGCGCGTCGGCTCGGCGGCGTCGTGACGGAGCCGCTGCCGGTGATCGTCCGCTCGGCCGAGGTCGTCGAAGGGCACGGTCGTCTCTACCTGCGGGCCGGCGCTCGCGATCGGGCGGCGGCGGCATTGCGCGCGGCGGCCAAGGAGCGGATCCGGGCGCGGGTCGCCCTGCCCCGGGGTGCGACACCGGATCAGGTAGCGGTGGCCGTCGCCCCGGTCGTGGGGCGCTCGCCCGCCGAGGTGGCGTGGCTGCTCGGCGGCCCGGCGCCTGCGGACGACGCCATGCTCTTACGGCTGGCCATCGATCTGGACCGGCTCGAGACCGCCGTCGGCGGCGCGGTCAGCGCCCGGGTCGTTGCCCAGTCAGACGCACGGACACACGCACGGCCAGACGCACGCCCAGCGGCGCCGACAGACGCACGCACAGACAAGGAGCACCGGTGACTGAATTGCCTCGAGGCGCTAGTGCCCGGGACAGCCTGGTGCGGTTGCGCGCCGAGGTGGGCAAGGCCGTCGTCGGGCAGGACGCCGCAGTCACCGGCCTGCTGATCGGACTGCTCTGCCGCGGGCACGTCCTGATCGAGGGCGTTCCCGGCGTGGCGAAGACGCTGCTGGTGCGGGCGCTCGCCGCCGCGCTGGATCTCACCACCACTCGCATCCAGTTCACGGCCGACCTGATGCCCGGCGACGTCACGGGCTCGTTGATCTACGACACCGGCACGAGCAAGTTCGTGTTCCGCGAAGGTCCCGTGTTCACCAACCTGCTGCTTGCTGACGAGATCAACCGGACACCGCCGAAGACGCAGTCCGCGCTGTTGGAGGCGATGGAGGAGCGCCAGGTGTCCGACGACGGGCACCCACATTTGCTGCCGGATCCGTTCTGCGTCATCGCCACGCAGAACCCGGTCGAGTACGAGGGCACCTATCCACTGCCGGAAGCCCAGCTGGATCGCTTCATGCTCAAGGTCACGATGCCGCTGCCTGACCGCGACACCGAGACGCGGGTGCTGGCCGCGCACGCCGCGGGGTTCGATCCGCGCGATCTCGCCGCCGCCGGCATCGCGCCCGTCGCCAGCGCGGACGATCTGCGGGCGGCATCGCGGGCAGTGCGTCAGGTGCGCATCGACCCCGCGATCCTCAGCTACATCGTCGAGTTGGCCCGCGCGACCCGGCAGGCGCCGTCAGCGGCCCTCGGCGTCTCGCCCCGTGGTGCGACCGCACTGCTGGCCACGTCGCGGGCGTGGGCGTGGCTGTCCGGCCGCGACTTCGTGACACCCGACGACGTGCAATCGCTGGCCCGCCCGACGTTCCGGCACCGCATCCAACTGCGGCCCGAGGCCGAGCTCGAAGGCGTGGCCGTCGACGGCGTGCTCGAGACCGTGTTGGCCTCGGTGCCGGTACCGCGGTGACGGTTCGCTGATGGTGCTCACCGGTCGGCTCGTCGCACTTGCGGCGCTCGGCGTGCTGCTTGCGGCGTGGTCGACGGCCGCCGTGCTGATCTTCGCCGCGGCGCTGATCGTGTCGGTCGGCATCGACCTCGCGCTGGCGGGCCGCATTGCCGATCTGCGGATCGTCCGCGACGTCAGCGCACCGGTCCGGCTAACCGAGCGCGGCGAGACGGTGCTGGTGATCGCCAACACCGGCCGCCGGGTTCTGCTGGCGCTCGCCCGTGACGCGTGGGTGCCATCGGCCGGCGCCTCGCCCCGCAGTCAGGACGTGGTCGTGCGGCCCGGCGAGCGGCGCCACGTCGTCACCGCTCTCGTCCCGACCCGACGAGGTGAGCGGCGCGCCGGACGGGTGACGATCCGCTCGCACGGCCCCCTGGGACTGGCCGCGAGGCAGCGCCAGCTCGACGTGCCGGGCACGCTGCAGGTGTTGCCGGCCTTCGCGTCCCGCCGGTTCCTGCCGGAGAAGCTGTCGCGGCTGCGGCAGATCGACGGCGCGGTGCTGGTACGGCAACGCGGCCAAGGCAGCGAGTTCGACTCGTTGCGCGCCTATGTGATCGGCGACGACGTGCGCGCCATCGATTGGCGGGCCACCGCCCGGTCCCGCGATCTCGTGGTTCGCACGTGGCGACCCGAACGCGATCGGCAGATCGTCCTGGCGATCGACACCGGACGGTCGTCGGCCGCCCGCCTCGGCGACGAGCCCCGCCTCGACGCCGCGCTCGACGCGTGTCTGCTGCTGGGTGCACTGGCGGCCCGAGCGGGTGATCGCGTTGCGCTGATCGCGGCCGACATTTCGGTGCGCGCCCGGCTGGGGCTCGCTTCGGGACGCGACGTGCTGCCCCGGCTCGTCGGCGCGTTGGCCCCGCTCGAGCCGGCGCTCGTCGAGACCGACCCGCAGCTGCTTGCGGCCGAGGTGCTACGGCAGGTGTCGAAGCGCTCGCTGGTGGTGCTGTTCAGTGCGCTCGACACCGCGGCCGACACCGGGCTGCTGCCGGCGGCACGAGTGCTCGCGGCGCGGCACGAGGTGATCGTCGCGTCCGCGACGGATCCGGCGTTGGCCCGGCTCGCGGCCGCTCGCGCCGACGCGGGCGACGTCTACCTGGCCGCGGCGGCTGAGCTCACCAGCGCGAAGCGGGCCGTCGTCGTCGAGCAGCTCGGCGCACTGGGCGCGCACGTGGTGCAGGCCCCGACCGAGGTGTTCGCCTCGCACGTGGCCGACACCTACCTCGACCTCAAGGCCGCGGGCCGCCTCTGACCGCCACAAGTGGTCAGGCGACCGGAGCGAGATCCTCGCGTTCGCCCTCGAGCAGGTCGCCGGTGGCCCCGGCTCGCACCCCGCGGCGCCCGAACACCACGACGTAGGTGACGAACGCGATCTCGGCCACCGCGCCGATGCTGATCCGCGCCGCCGTGGGCAGGCCGGACGGCGTCACGAACGCCTCGATGACGCCCGACACGAGCAGCACGCCGGCCAGGCCGAGCGCGGCGACACCGGCCATCCGCCCGGCTTCGGCGAGCGACTGCGAGCGCGGCAGGCGCCCCGGGGCGATCCACGCCCAGCCGGTGCGCAGACCGATCCCGCCCGCCACGAACACCGCGCTCAACTCGAGCAGGCCGTGCGGCAGGATCAGTCCGAAGAACAGGCTCGACTTCCCCGACGCGATCATGATGCCGCCGACGAGACCGATGTTGACCGTGTTCTGCCACAGCACGTAGAGCGTCCCCAGCACCGTCACGCCGAGGAAGAGCGCGAGCGCGGCTACCAGCGCGTTGTTCGTCCAGACCTGGGCGGCGAACGACTGCGCGGGATGCGCCGTGTAGTAGTCCTTGAAGTCGTGCTCGACGAGCTGGTGCACCTCACTGTCGGGCAGCACGCGATGGATCCGGTCCGGGTGGGCGCGCAGCCACAGCCACATTGCTGCCGACGCCCCGATGCTGACCAGCGCGACCCCGACCGACCAGCGCCAGGTGCGGTAGACGGTGACCGGGAAGTCGACGGTCAGCCCACGGGCGAAGGCGGCCCAGCCTCGCGTGCGCGGCGTGCCGACCGCCGCGGCCCGCCCGCGGGCGAGCAGTCGGGACAGGCGCGCGGCGAGCGCCGGGTCGGGCGCGCGGGACTGGACGAGCGCGAGGTGGGTGGCGACTTGGCGATACAGCGCGACGAGTTCATCGGCCTCGGCGCCGTCGAGGCGCCGTCGCCCGGCCAACTCGTCCAGGCGCTGCCATTCCCAGGAGTGCTGGGCAATGAAGGAGTCGACATCCACAGTGCCGGGAAGTCTAGGCCGACCACGCCGGCGGCAACGATCTACAGTGCCCGAATGGATCCGAACGCGACGGCGCTGGTCTCGGGCGAGGGTGTGCGCCTGTCTCTGCAGCCCGCCGGCGTCGGATCGCGCACGATTGCGGCGCTGATCGACGCCGTCGTCCAGGCCGCGGCCTACCTGGTGCTGATCCTCATCGACATCGCCGTCGCGGGCAGCGGCGACTCTGCGGCACTCTCGGCGGTCGCGATCATCGAGATCGTCCTGGTGCTCGCGGGCTACCCGATCGTCATGGAGTGGACGACGCGGGGACGCACCGTCGGCAAGCTCTGCCTGGGTCTGCGCGTGGTGCGCGACGACGGCGGCCCGATCGGATTCCGACAGGCGCTGGTGCGCGGGCTCGCCGGCCTCGTACTCGAGAAGCCCGGCCTGCTGTTCCCGCTGACCACGATCGCCGGTCTGGTGACCATCAGCGTCAGCGCCCGGGAGAAGCGACTGGGCGACATGATGGCCGGCACCGTGGTGCTCAACGAACGCTCGGCGCCGCAGGCCTTGGCGACGCCGCCGGCGTGGGTGCCGCCCGCGCTGCAGCCGTGGGTGCTGTCCCTCGATCTGCATCGCTTCGACGACCGACTTGCCCTCAGCACGCGGCAGTTCATCAGCCGGGCCTACGGCATGAGCCCGGCCGCGCAGATGGCGCTCGGGGAAGACCTGCGCCGCCGGGTGCTCGCGGTGACCTCGCCGCCTCCGCCGCCCGGCGCGCCGACGCCCACCCTGTTGGTCAGCGTGCTCGCCGAACGCCGACGTCGGGCCATGGCCGCCGCTGCGCCCGCGTGGACTGCGCCGCCGTCGTATCCGCAGTCGCCTGGACCGGCCACGCCGCCGCCATCCCCGCCGCCGCCGCCCTGGCCGCCGCAGCCGGCCCCGCCGCACAATCCGCCCGACTCGCCTTTTGCTCGTCCGCAGTAGTGCGCCTGCCGTGCGAGCATCGAGGCCATGACTGAGATCAAGGTGGCCGACAACCCGCAGCGCAATCGATACGAAGCCTCCGTTGACGATCAACCGGCCGGGTTCGCCGCCTACCGCCGCGAGGACGACCGGATCGTCTTCACCCATACCGAGATCGACTCCGCCTTCGAAGGCAAGGGAGTCGGTTCGGCGCTGGCCCGCGAGGCATTGGACGACGTTCGCCGGCAGGGCAAGATCGTCGTTCCGCTCTGCCCGTTCGTTGCGGCCTTCATCGGTAAGCACCCCGAGTACGTAGACCTGGTCGACGACGCATATCGCGCTCAATTCGACGAACCGACTACGTAGCGATAGAACAGTCAATACCGCACGGTACGTCGCATTACGCGGGCTTGAGGTCGGGACTGCTAGGGATAACCCACGCATTACACCCATTTCGAGTGGAGGGTCTCCGTGCCAAAGTTTCGGTTGCCGCTTGCCGCCGCCGTTGTCGGCTGCGTCCTGGCTCTGGTCCTGGGCGCTAGTCCGGCCCAGGCCGCAACGTCGGTCCGCTACGTCGCGCTCGGCGACTCCTACTCCTCAGGTGTCGGCTCGGGGAGTTACACCGCTTCGAGCGGCAGCTGTCTGCGCAGCACCTTGGCCTACACGCAGCTGTGGGCGTCCGCGCACGCCCCCGCGTCCTACCTCTCGGTTGCCTGCTCAGGGGCGAAGACGACGGACGTGACGGCCAACCAGGTCTCGTCGCTGAGTTCGGCCACGACCCTGGTGAGCATCACCATCGGCGGCAACGACGTGAACTTCGCCGGCGTCATGCAGGATTGCGTCCTGTACGGCACGAGCACCTGCGTCAGTGAGGTGAATGCGGCCGAGAACCAGGCCCGCACGGTGCTGCCAGGGAAACTCGACACCGTCTACAACAACATCCGCGCCCATGCCCCCAACGCCCGTGTCGTGGTGCTGAGCTACCCGCGCTTCTATCACGTGGGTGTCTGGTACTGCGTCGGGCTGAGCGACACCTCCCGGGCGAAGATCAACGAGGGCGCCGACGTGCTCGACGGCGTGATCCAGTCCGCGGCCGGCCGACACGGCTTCGCCTTCGCGGACGTGCGGTCCCGGTTCGCGGCCGGCCACGAGATCTGTGACGGCAGCAGTTCCTGGCTGCACAACGTTGACTGGAGCGACCTCGTCCAGTCCTACCACCCGACCGCGGCCGGTCAGTCCGGCGGATACCTCCCCGCCTTCACCGGAGCGGCCGGTTGATCCAAACCGGCGGCTGCGCTGGAACCCGAAGGCAACAGCGCAGCCGCCGGATGGGGCTGGAACGCGCCAAGAACAGTGAAGTCCCGCAGAGGCGGCATCCGCTATTGAGAGCGAACGCAGCCCGCTCTCAATAGCGGTAGTGCTCGGGCTTGTAGGGGCCGGAGACGTCCACGCCGATGTACTCGGCCTGCTGCTTGGTGAGCGTGGTCAGCTTGGCGCCGACCGCGTCCAGGTGCAGGCGGGCCACCTTCTCGTCGAGGTGCTTCGGCAGGGTGGTGACCGTGGGCTTGCCGTCGACGATGTAGTTGTCGGGGTTCTTGTGGATCTCGATCTGCGCGATCGTCTGGTTGGCGAACGACGCCGACATCACGAAGCTCGGGTGACCGGTGGCGTTGCCGAGGTTCAGCAGCCGACCCTCGCTCAGCACGATGATCGAGTGGCCGTCGGCGAAGGTCCACTCGTGGACCTGCGGCTTGACCTCGACCTTCTGGACGCCCGGGGTCTTCGCGAGCCCGGCCATGTCGATCTCGTTGTCGAAGTGGCCGATGTTGCCAACGATCGCCTGGTGCTTCATCTTGGCCATGTCATCGGCCATGATGATGTCTTTGTTGCCGGTCGTGGTGACGAAGATGTCGGCCTTGCTGATGACGTCCTCGAGCGCGACGACCTCGATGCCGTCCATGGCCGCCTGCAATGCACAGATCGGGTCGATCTCGGTGATGACCACGCGAGCTCCCTGGCCACGCAACGCTTCGACGCAGCCCTTACCGACGTCGCCGTAGCCGAGCACGACGGCCATCTTGCCGCCGATCATGACGTCGGTGCCGCGGTTGATACCGTCGATCAGCGAGTGGCGGCAGCCGTACTTGTTGTCGAACTTGCTCTTGGTGACCGAGTCGTTGACGTTGATCGCCGGGAACAGCAGCGTGCCGGCCTGCTCGAACTCGTACAGGCGGTGGACGCCGGTGGTCGTCTCTTCGGTGACGCCGATGATCGCGGCACCCATGCGCGTGTAGCGGCCGGGGTGGTCGACGATCGAGCGACGCAGCGTGTCGAGGATGACCGCGTACTCCTCGGAGTCGGTGTCCTCGGCCTGAGGCACGACGCCGCCGGCCTCGTACTCGGTGCCCATGTGGATGAGCATCGTGGCGTCACCGCCGTCGTCGACTATGGAGTCCGGGCCGGTGCCGTCGGGCCACGTGAGCATCTGCTCGGTGCACCACCAGTACTCCTCGAGCGTCTCGCCCTTCCACGCGAAGACCGGAACGCCCTGCGGGTTGTGCGGGGTGCCGTTCTTGCCGACGACGGTCGCGGCCGCGGCGTGGTCCTGGGTGGAGAAGAGGTTGCAGCTGACCCAGCGGACGTCGGCACCGAGCGCGGCCAGCGTCTCGGCCAGGACGGCGGTCTGCACGGTCATGTGCAGCGAGCCGGCGATCTTCTTGCCCGCCAATGGTTGCGATGGCCCGAACTCCCGGCGCAGCGACATCAGGCCCGGCATTTCGTGCTCGGCGAGGGTCAGCTCCTTGCGCCCGAAAGTTGCCAG
>JAOPVG010000163.1 GCA_025966255.1 Jatrophihabitans sp. | reverse complement strand
CGCGCACGTCGAGCTCGTCGTGCGGTACCTCCATGTGCAGCAGGTAGCGGTCCGGCCCGTCGTGCTCGACGCGGCTGGTCACCTCGGCGTGCTGGCCGCCGGACGCGAGCGCGAGCCGGTAGACGGTCGTCTCGCCGTCGGGGACGTTCGGGTCGCGATAGGCCTGGCGTCCGGACATGGCCGCCTCCTCGCACTGGGTCTACGTCGATCCAAAATTGAATGATAGTCAAGTCAGAAATAAATGCGAGTCGAGTGCGACGGCAATTTCCGGCAGCTCAAGGGGCCCTGCTCGGTATAGTCGCCAGCCTTGGCGTCGCGTTCAGCAGCGCCTCGCTCTCGTATCGATAGGCCGGTCGTGACCACTCCCCGAGGCAGCGGTGTGCAGACGCCGAAGCGGGGACGCGGACGCCCGCCGAACACCCCGGCCGCCATCGAACGGCGCCGCACCGAGATCATCGAGGCGGCCTACGAGGTCTTCGCCGACAAGGGCTATCACGCGGCCGGTATCGCCGACATCGCCGCGCGCCTCGAGATCGGGCACGGGACCTTCTACCGTTACTTCGACAACAAGCGCGACATCCTCGACCACGTCGTCGACTACGGCGTCGGGCGGGTGCTCGCGCTGGTCGTGCCCGACGACCTCGCTGAAGCGACCACTCGCGAGGAACTCCGCGCGCAACTGACCACGCTGGGCACCCGGATCTTCACCGAGGTCGTCGATCGCGATCCGCGGCTGCCGCGGATGATCCTGTTCGAGGTCACCGCCATCGACGCCGAGTTGCTCCAGCGCGTGCTCGGCCTGCTCGAGACAGTCGGCGCACTCGTCTCGCCGCTCCTGCTGAATGGCGTGCGCCGCGGGTTCCTGCGCGCCGACCTCGATGTTGAGGCCGCGGCCCGGGCGCTCACCGGCTGCGTGATCGCCGGGCTGTTCGCGCTCGTCCGCAAATCCATGACCACGACGGAGCGGGAGCGCTATATCGACACCGTCGTGTCGATGATCTGCGACAACGTTGAGCCGAAGCCCGCTCAATCGCCCCGCGGTCGCGCGAAGAAGTCGGCCTCGAGCTGACCGAGTTCGGTCGCCGGCGGGTCGCCGTACACCCACTCGCGCGCAATGCGGTGCCAGTTGGCCGTGGCAGTCAGCTGGCCGAGCAGCGCCATGGCCGACACCACCGTGCGCACGAGTAGCGCCCACTCGACGGGCAGATCCTGGCCGCGCATCTCCTCGCGGTAGTCGGTGGCCGGCGCGAGGCTCTGCAGGATCGCCTCGGAGGCCACCCGCGGCGTCATCGTCAACGCCTCGTCCTCGAGGAACCAGCCGCAAGTGTCGTAGAAGTAGCCGAGGGCCTGCTCAGCGTCAACGCGATCGGGACGGAACAGGATGCCCTCGTCGGCGAGCAGGCTGACGGCGTCCGCGCCGCGCCCCTCGGCCACTGCGCGCAGTGTGCCGCGCACGATGCCCAGCCTGCGCTCGTCCAACACCTTGAACGAACCGAAGTCGAAGAACGCGAGCCGCCCATCGGGCAACACCTTGAGGTTGCCCGGATGCGGATCACCGGAGAACCGGCCGAGGTGAAACAGGCTGCCGAAGTAGAACCGGACGAGGATCTCGCCGGCGCGATCACGGTCCTCCGGCGGCCGGGCGCGCAACCCGTCGAAGTCGGCGCCCTCGACGAACTCGGTGACGATCACGTGGGGTCCGCAGAGCTCCTCGACCGGCGCCGGCACCACGATGAACGGATGTCCGGCGAACGCGTCGGCGAGCTCGCGGTGCGAGGCCGCCTCGCGGGTGTAGTCGAGTTCCTCGAGAAAGCGGTCGGTGAGCTCGGCCCCGAGCGAGTGCATGTCGACGCTCGGCGCCAGTCCCTTCGCAAAGCGCAGCAGGATCGACAGATTCTTCAAGTCCGCCTTCGCCGCGGCGACGATCTTCGGGTACTGCACCTTCACCGCGACATCGCGACCGTCGAGCGTCGTGGCCCGGTAGACCTGACCGATCGACGCGATGCCGATCGGCGCGGGGTCGAAGTCGCGGAAGACGGAGGTGACGGGCGTGCCCAGAGACGCGGCCAGCACCGGCTCCATCGTTTCGAACGGGATCTGCGGTGCGGCGTCGCAAAGGGTGGCGAGCCGGCGCTGGAAGTGGGGTCGGACGTCCTTCGGCAGCAGGCCCAGATCGACGAAGGAGAGCAGCTGCCCGATCTTCATGGCCGGGCCCTTCATCGTCCCGAGGACGGCGAGGATTTGGTCGGCGGCCTGGAGATGGCGCCGCTCGATCGCGAGCTTGCGCTGGTGCCGGGGCCGGGTGACGTTGGCCGCCCGCGTTCCCGCGTACTTCGCGGTCTGGCTTGCGGCGAGTCCGCCGATGCGGGCCGTGCGGCCCAGTCGCGACGCCGGGATGTCGCCCGAGGACGACGTCATGCGCTGACCGCCGTCGGCATGCGGGGACAGTACCAGCGGTCTCTGTAACTCCGAGTCCCAGGTATTCTCCGCGCATGACAGCCTTCGCCGCGGACGATAAGGAACCCCCGCCCGCCCTGTCCGGACGGGCCGGTCATGACCCGAAGCTGGTGCCGTTCGCCGTGACGGACGGGACGGTGCTGGCCGTCCTCGACGTCGGGCCGCCCACCACTGACGCCACCGCGGTGCTCGTCCACGGCTGGACGCAGGACCACACGAGCTGGGACGACGTGACCGACGAGCTCCGCCCCTATATGCGCGTCGTCGCCTACGACGGCCGTGGGCACGGCTGGTCCGACGCCGGACCGAAAGGCACCGCCACGATCGAGCAGATCGCCGACGATCTCGCCGACGTGATCACCGGGCTCGTCCCGCACGGGCGGGTCGTGCTCGCCGGTCACTCGCTCGGCGGACCGGTGATCATGGCCTTCGCCGAACGCCACCCGCAGTTGCTCACCGATCGGGTCAGCGGCGTCGTCCTGGTCTCGACGAGCGCGGCCGGCCTGGGACGGGATATCTTCGGGCTGCCGCCGCGGATGACGGCGCCGCTCATGCTCGCCCAGCCGTTGATCACCGGCGTCCGCAAGTTGTCCAAGAGCGCAGTGAACTTCCGCTATCCCGGGCTGCTCGCGATCCCGCTGCGCTTCGGCCTGTACGGGCCGGGCGCGGCGACCAAGCACAACCGCCGGCGGACCGCCGCGCAGGTGAGCCGCAGCCATCCCGCGACGACGGCCGCGCTCGTCGACGAGATGGCCCGTCATGATCGGGTGCCGGTGCTGGGCGATCTGGATGGCACTCGCACCGTCGTGCTCGCCGGTACGAAGGACGCGTTGACCCCGATCGCGCACGCGCGGGCCATTGTCGAGGCCGTGCCGAACGCGGAGCTGGTCGTCTATCCCCGCGCGGGGCACATGCTGCCCTACGAACGCCCGGCCGAGGTCGCCGCGCAGATCACCCGCCTGGCCAGCACGACGTGAGGGCCGGCGGGCCGCCTCGCCCGCGGCGGGACGCGGAACTGCGCCGCCGGAAGTGATCTTTGGGCCGGGCCCACGCCGAAATGACGAAGCTGCGAATCCCCGTAAAATCTCGACCCCAACCGGCCGGATCGATCTGGACATCTTCTGAAGCGATAGTTAGCTTTCCTGGGACATTGTGTCTCAGTAACTTCGGCGAGAGGTGGTGACGTGCGAATGGGTAGTCCGTCGCCGCCGGGGAAGCTGAGGAGACCGGTAAGACCGGGAACGAGGGATCGGCCCCGTCCGTCGCCCGGGACCGCGACGTCGACCGGCGTGGCCCCGCAGTGGATCTCGCCGGACCATCGCGGCAACCCCAGCGTGGGTGACCGGTTCGCCGGCGCGCTACCCGGCACGGTGCGGCGCAGCCTGGAAGCCGTCGGCAGCATGTACACGATGTTCGCCGCGTCGATGTACGGCCTCGGCTCGGACATCGTGCACCGTAAGTTCCAGTTCCGGGAGTTCGTGGAGCGGTCCTGGTTCCTGGTGAGCGTCGCGCTGCTGCCGGCAATCCTGGTGTCGATCCCGCTCGGCGTGGCGATCGCGCTGCAGGTCGGCGCCCTGGCCGCCCAGATCGGGGCCACGTCGTTTGTCGGCGCGGCCGACGCGATCGGCGTGCTCCGGGAAGCGTCCCCGATCGTCACCGCGTTACTGCTGGCCGGCGTCGGCGGATCGGCGGTGTGCGCCGAATTGGGGTCGCGCACGATCCGCGAGGAGATCGACGCGATGATCGTGCTGGGCCTCAACCCGCTGCGCCGGTTGGTGGCGCCGCTGATGGTGGCCGGCGTGCTCGTCGCGGTGTTCCTGAACTTCGTGGTGATCTTTGTCAGCGTCGGCAGCGCCTACATCTTCGACCTGGCCGCACTGCACGGCACGAAGGGCAGCTTCTTCGGCTCGTTCACCCAGTTCGCGACCGTGTCCGACTTCGTCACGTCCACGATCAAGGCCGCCGTCTTCGGGCTGACGGCGGTACTCATCGCAGCCTTCCAGGGACTGAACGCCAAGCGCGGCCCCACCGGCGTCGGCGAGGCGGTCAACCAGTCGGTCGTCGTCACCGGCATCGTGCTGTTCGCGTTCAACCTCGTCATCACCGAGATCTTCTTCGCGGTCGTCCCGCAGAGAACGTTCTGATGGCGCTCGCCGACATCCTGCCGCGCTCGGCCCGGGACGCGCTGGTCGGAGTCGGCACGCGGGTCGGGGTGCTCGAGAACAGCATCCGGTTCCTCGGCGACATGGTCGTCTTCACGTTCCACGCTCTGCGGGCGATCCCGATGGTGCTGCGCCGGTACCGCAAGGAGGTGCAGCGGCAGATCGGCCAGCTCACACTCGGCACCGGCCTGTTCATCACGCTGACCGGCACCCTGGGCGTGGTCGTCGCCGAGTCGCTGTTCATCGGCGTCGAGGTGGGCGTCGAAGGCTTCCAGAGCCTGAACATCATCGGCATCGCACCGCTCACCGGCTTCGTGTCCGCCTACGGCAACACCCGCGAGATCGCCCCCCTCATCGCCGCCATCGCGGTGGCCTCGCAGATCGGCTGCAAGTTCACCTCGCAGCTCGGCGCGCAGCGCATCTCCGAGGAGATCGACGCACTCGAGGTGATGGCCATTCCGTCCATCCCGTATCTCGTGACGACGCGCATCATCGGCGCGTTCACGGTGATCGTCCCGCTCTACCTGATCGGCCTGCTCGGCTCCTACGTCGCCACCAAGTACACAGTCACGCTGTTCTTCCACCAGTCGGCCGGCACGTATGAGCACTACTTCGACCAGTTTCTGCGCAACGTCGACGTGCTGTATTCGGTGATCAAGGTGATGGTGTTCCTCGTCTTCATCTCGATCATCCACACCTACTACGGCTACAACGCGTCCGGCGGCCCGGCCGGCGTGGGTCGGGCGACCGCGCGCGCGATCCGCGCCACCACGGTGACCATCGCCGCCAGCGACGTCCTCATGACGATGCTGTTCTGGGGACTGCACGGCGTGCGGCTCGGTGGTGGTTGATGGAACGCATCCGCCACCGCGGCCTGGAGATCGGGCTCGGCGTCGCCCTCGTCTTCGCGATGACGCTCGGGGTCGTGCTCATCTGGAAGTCGTTCACCCTGGAGTTCAGCGACAAGATCACCGTGACGGCCCACCTGGCCAAGGCCGGTGATGCGCTCGAGCAGGGCGACATCGTCACCTACCGCCGCGTGATCATCGGCGAAGTGTCCGACTCCACCGGCGGCGCCGACGGCGGTGCCGTGGCCGGGCTGCTGATCGATCCCGCTGCGGCGCGCCAGATCCCGGCCTCGGTGTCGGCGGTAGCCGTGCCGGCCTCGCTGTTCGGTAACACGAAGATCGAGCTCGTGCCGGGTCAGGACACCAGCGGGCCGAAGCTGCATGACGGCAGCGTCATTGCCGCCGACCGCAGCGCGGCCGCCGAGGGTCTGCAGACCGCCCTGGCGAACGCGTACACACTGCTCACCTCGGTGCACCCGGCGCAGCTCGACGCCGCGTTGTCCGCTCTGGCGACCGCACTGCAGGATCAGGGCGGCAACATCAACACGCTCATCGCCAAGGCCGACCGGTACCTGCGCAAGCTCGCCCCGCACCTGCCCGAGCTCGACGACGTCATCACCAGCCTGGCCACGGTGACGGAGGAGGTCGCCCGCCACGCGCCCGCATTGCTCACGTCCCTGGCGAACACGCTGGTCGTCGCGAAGGGCATTCTCGCCGAGAAGCAGGCGGTCAACGGGCTGCTGACGATCGCGCCCACTGCGGTCGACAACGCGCAGCTCCTGCTCAGCCCGCGCACGGTGAACAACGCAGTCACGATCCTGCGCGAGCAGGTACCCGTGACGGCCGCGCTGGCCGATCACCCCGCGGCGCTCGCCGACACGCTCAAGGGGTTCAAGCAGTTCGCCGACACATTCAACAAGGCGCTGGCCGGTGGGAGCCTCAAGGCGAACCTGCTGCTCACCGGCGCCGACTTCACCGAGCTGATCAACGTCGCCGCCGGGCAGCCGGGCAAGGTGTTCCAGTCGATCGTCGACCCGACCCTCTACACGCCGGCCGACTGCCCGCGCTACGACGGCGCCAGCGGACCGAACTGCGGGGCCGGCGCCGGTACGAACAGCGCCCGCACGCAGTTGCTCACCACAGGCAGCGGCTACGGCGGCACGAGCTCCTCGGTCGGCAGTGCGAAGGAAGTGCAGGCCGTTCGGGCCGCGGCGAGTTCGATCACCCGGCTGCCGGAGTCGCGCCTGAATGACGCGACGACGGACCTGCTTCTCGGGCCGCTGCTTCGCGGCACCGCGACGGTGATCCGATGACACGGCTGCTGCTTCGGCTCGGCGCCTTCCTTGCCGTCGCCGGGCTGTTCGCGGTCATGGAGCTCACGACGCTCACCGGTCCGCACGCCGGTCACACCGAGACCTATCACGCGATCTTCGGCGGAGCGGACGGCGTCTCGGGTCTCCGCGCCGGCAACCCGGTGCGGGTGTCGGGGGTCGCGGTCGGCAAGGTGACCGACATCCAGCTCGTCGACGCCGAGCACGCCAAGGTGACCTTCGACGC
>JAOPVG010000386.1 GCA_025966255.1 Jatrophihabitans sp. | reverse complement strand
GCCGCTTCGCTGCGGCGACGAGCGCAGCGCCAGCGCCGGTGCTGGCACCGAACAGCCCGATGCCGAGGTCGGCAGTCGATCGACGCTCCACCAACCAGTCCGTCATTGCAACCACACGATCGGCAAGCAGGTTGATGTTGAACCGAAGCTCGCCGGTCAGTTGGTCACGCCGTTCCTCGTTGGCACTGAGCAGGTCGGCAAGGACCGTGGCCAACCCAGCGGCCTGGAGTTCGTGGGCGACGAACTGGTTGCGCGGGCTGTGGCGGCTGCTGCCGCTGCCGTGCGCGAACAGCACGACGCCACGAGCCGCCTCCGGGACCGCGATGTCGGCCTCCAGCGACACGCCGCCAGCACGGATCTTCATGCTCTGTTGTGTGGCGCGCACTGTTCCTCCGTCCCAGCACCCGACCGTCCTCAGCCAGACAGCTGAGCAGGATCGTTGCCAACTCGTCGCGGCTATACCGCGAACGGATAGGTCTCGGGAACCTCGCCCTCCTCCCACCGGGCCGTGCGCTCCAACGGCTCCAGCGCGCGGGTGTCGTCGATGTGGATGACCGCGTCGAACTGGTCGGCTACACGGGCACGGAAGTAATGGCTTTGCCGCTCGGTCTCTGGTCGGTAGATGACGCCTATAGCTCGCTCCAGGCGAGCCGAGCGCAGCACCTCCGCGGTACGTGGGGCGAGGGGGAACGCGACCAGGAACCCCTTCTCGCCAGCCTTATGCAACAACTCCTCGACACTGTCGGCAAGCGCTGGGCGCACCCACTTTCGCTGGGCCGGCGCGCCCCAGTCGTCGGCTGCGGTCACGGTGCCGGTGTAGGTCGTGAAGCCGACGGAACAACAGTCGCCGGCGTGCCGCTCGCGCACGAGCTGCCCGACGTTGAGCTCACCCCGCATAGCCGATTCCGTCGCCCGAGCGTCGCCGAGGTGCGAATTGTGCTCCCACACGACCACTTTCGCCGGCTCCCCCCGACGGCGGCTGAGGTGACCGACGAGTGCCTCCAGGGTGTCGACCATGTGCTTGTCGCGCAGGTTCCACGACGACACCCGGCCACTGAACATCGAGCGGTAGTACTCAGCAGCGCCCTTCACTACCCGGGCGTTCTGCTGTGCGTAGAAGAGTTCGTCCTCGGCCAGCAGGCCACCGCGCTCGGCGTAGTCCATGGCGTGCTGCTGCAGGTCGACAAGCTGGTCGACCACCTGCTGCTCGCACGACTCACCTGCGCCGAAGGCGGCGGCGTATCCGTAGGATTGGCCGTCGTCGCCGCTGTAGTGCTCGAAGCAGGCGTACCGCTCGCGGGCCCGCGCCGCGGCCTGCGGGTCGACCCGGTCAAGGTAGTCGATGACTTCCGCAATCGACCGGTAGAGGCTGTACACGTCCAGGCCATAGAAGCCGGCTTGTGCCACGTCCCCGCCGGTCACCCGGTCATTGCGCTCACGCAACCACCCGACGAAATCCAACACCACGGTGTTGCGCCACATCCACGTCGGGAAGCGCTCGAAACCGCGCAGCGCCTCCTCGGCCGTGCCGTCCTCGCTACGACCGCGCACGTATCTGTTCACCCGATAAGCGTCCGGCCAGTCGCCTTCGACCGCGACCGCACAGAACCCTTTCCTCTCGATGAGCCGCCGTGTCATCCTCGCCCGCGCCTCGTAGAAGTCATGGGTGCCATGCGAGGCCTCACCGATCAGGACGTAGTGGGCGTCACCAACGAGTTCGAACAACCTCTCATCGGATGGAACACCCTCCTCCACCGGCGATGCCTCTGTTCGGATGACAGCGGCCTCAGTCGGCCCGGGTTGCATTACTGCGGCTGGCCTGGAGGTCGACGCCGCGGCGCGGAGCAGGTCCCGCACCTCCTCGTCGGTCGATTGCGTGAAGTCCCAATAGGACGCTCCGACGGCAAAGAATGGTGAGGGTGTACTGGCACACACCACCTCGTCGACGAGCGACGCCAGTTCACGGCACGTGGACTCCGGAGAGGCTGGCACCGCGACCACGACCCGTGCCGGCCGCAACTGCCGCACGGCCTGGACTGCCGCGCGCATGCTCGCTCCGGTCGCGAGACCGTCGTCAACCAGGATGACGGTCTTGTCCTCCACGTCGGGTGCAGATCGCCCCTCCCGGTACATTTGCTCGCGCCGTACCAGTTCCTTGCCCTCCTGCTCCACCACGCGCTGAATCATCTCCGGAGTGATGTCCAGCCCGCGAACGACATCCTCGTTCAGGACCACCACGCCGCCGCTGGCGATGGCGCCCATCGCCAACTCCTCCTTGCCCGGGACGCCGAGCTTGCGCACCAGGAAGACGTCCAGCGTCGCGCCGAGGGCAGTGGCGACCTCATAAGCCACCGGCACGCCGCCGCGCGGCAGGCCCAGCACGACCACATCGGAATTCCCCCGATAGCCGTCAAGAAGGCGAGCCAGGGCGCGACCGGCGTCGCGACGGTCACGGAAGACTCGATCGGCCATGGCTGCCCCCAACCACTAAGGAGCCGCAAAACCTTCGCTTCCACCGTGCCAACGGCAACCGGTGGATGCCTCGACCTAGACGGCGCAATCGCCACGACGACTTGCCCCCGACAGGCCACACCGATCGGGGCAGAACGTGCCCAGGCGTTGCCAAGGGCCAGCTAGCCGGGCCAGCTATTCCAGCGAACCCGCCGACCCATCCCGCCCATGGATCTGTGGATAGACCGTCCACCGGCAAAGCCGCGCCTTCAGTCGGCCATGATCAGCTTCGACGACGTTGTGGCGTAGTGCTCGAGCACGTGCCGCCGAGACCGCGGCCCGACTGCGACCGTGGGCATGCCCTGCAAGTATCAGCCGCGACCTGCGCTTGGCCCTACCGGAGGGAAGCCCATCCGGTAGCGCGTGGCGAGGATGTAAACATGCAACCGGACGACGCCAAGTCACTGGAGCCGCGAGACGCCACCATGTCCAAGCCGCACTGGCACCTGATCGGTCACCAGTGGCGGCCCCTGTGAGGCTCCAGTCCCGCCTGGTCGCTCGATGATGAAGTCCCGGATCATGGTGACCGGAGGTTCCGGGTTCATCGGCATCAATCTGTGCCGCCGTCTGCTCGCTGCAGGCCACGATGTACTCGCGGTCGACAACTTCTATTGCGGATCGCGAGAGAACCTCTCCGACCTCTTGGTCAACCCCCGCTTCGAGCTGCTACGCCACGACATCACGTTTCCGCTCTACGTGGAGATCGACGAGATCTACCATCTTGCCTGCCCGGCCTCGCCCACCTCGTATCAGCGCGATCCGGTGCAGACTACGAAGACCTCGGTGGTCGGCTCGATCAACATGCTCGGCCTGGCTAAACGCACGAAGGCCAAGATCCTGCTCACGTCGACATCGGAGGTCTACGGGAACCCAGTGGTGCACCCGCAGACCGAGGCGTACTGGGGGCACGTCAATCCGATTGGTCCGCGATCCTGCTACGACGAGGGGAAGCGTTGCGCCGAGACATTGTTCTTCGACTACCGCCGCCAGCACGACCTGCCGGTCAAGGTAGCGCGCATCTTCAACACCTACGGGCCCTACATGCGTG
>JAOPVG010000101.1 GCA_025966255.1 Jatrophihabitans sp. | reverse complement strand
GGTCGGGCTGGGCGGCGATGATCGAGGTGACCGCCGAGCCGTGCCCGTTGCAGTCGGTCACCGAGTGACCCTGCTGCTTCGGGACCGCATCGATGCCGGTGCCGACGTTCATGCCCGCAAGCTGTGGATGTTGCCGATTCAGGCCGCTGTCGGCCACGGCAACGACGACGGCTGCGCCGGTCTTCACGGACTTGCCTTGGGTCACCGACGACGCAGCGTGGAAGCTCTGGTAGCTCAGCCGGGTCTGCGGCCACGGCGTCTTGGTGATGGACCCGCCCGGTGTCAGCTTGCAGTCGCCCGGCAGCGGGGCAGCGTGAGCATCAGCCATGGCTGCGGGCAGGCCCACGATGCCGGCCAGAAGGCTCGCCACGGCAGCAGCCAAGAGCCTCACCACCGGTGGCGCCGGGTCAGATCGTCGAGCCGGGCTTACTGCGCACCGGCGGCAGGGGTCTCCGAACGGCCGGTCGGGTTGGGGCTGGGCCGGGGGCCGCTGCGAGCGGGCTGGGCCTTCGGGGTCCCGTTGTTGGCGTTCTCGTTCTTGACGACCTCGGCCCTGACGGGCTCGCTGGGAGCGGCGATGGCCGGTGGCTCTGCCTTGGCGGCCTCGCGGGCCTTGTCGTCCTCGCTCATGCCCTTGATTTCGGTCTTGAAGATCCGAAGGGAACGGCCGAGGGAGCGGGCCATGTCCGGGAGCTGCTTCCAGCCGAAGAACAGCACAGCCACGACAATCGCCAGCACGAGCAGGTGGCCGGGCGTGAACAGTTCCATCGGAGGGCCTCCAGGACCAGGCGCGGCTTCGGGCGTACGCGCTCAGGCTACGCCCTTGTCCCTGCCGGGTCTTCGCTAGTAGGGCGATTCGACCAGGAAACGCCCTATCACGGGACGCCGGCGGAGGCGTACGGGCGCAGGACCTCGGCCAGCGCGGCATCGACGCGGGCCCGCACGAGCGTGCCCCCTGCCGTGTGCTCGGTGCCGAGGATCTCGGCCGTCTCGTGCAACCGGGCGACGAGATCGCCGCGCGTGTACGGGACGAGCACGTTGATCTCGATGTCCGGACGCGGCAGCCGCTCCTCGATACGCAGGCGCAGCTCGTCCAGCCCGGCGCCGGTGCGGGCGGAGACGAATACCGCGTCCGGGGCCAGGCGGCGCAGCCGCATCAACGTCTCCGGCGTCGCGGCATCGACCTTGTTGAACACCAACTGCTCGGGCACCCCGAGGGCATCGACGTCGGCGAGCACCTCACGCACTGCCTTGATCTGCGCCTCGGGATCGGCGTCGGAGGCGTCGACGACGTGCAGGATGAGGTCCGACTCGCCGACCTCCTCCAGCGTTGAACGGAACGCCTCGATCAGCTGGGTGGGCAGGTGCCGGACGAAGCCGACGGTGTCGGCCAGCGTGAACAGCCGCCCGTCGGACGTCTCGGAGCGGCGCACGGTGGGGTCCAGGGTCGCGAACAGCGCGTTCTCGACCAGCACGCCGGCGTCGGTGAGCCGATTCAGCAGCGAGGACTTCCCCGCGTTCGTGTAGCCGGCGAGCGCGACGCTCGGGACGCGCTGCGCAGTGCGGCGGGCCCGCTTCACGTCGCGCGCCATCTTCATGCCCGCGATCTGCTTGTTCAGCTTGGCGACGCGGGAGTTGATCCGGCGCCGATCGATCTCGATCTTCGTCTCACCGGGTCCGCGGCCGCCGATGCCGACACCGCCCGCCGCCCGGCCACCGACCTGGCGCGACAGCGACTCACCCCAACCGCGCAGCCGCGGCAGCATGTACTGCATCTGCGCGAGCTCGACCTGGGCCTTGCCCTCCTTGGAGCGTGCGTGTTGCGCGAAGATGTCGAGGATCAATGCGGTGCGGTCGACGACCTTCACCTTGACGACCGCCTCCAGCTGACGCAGCTGGCCCGGCGTGAGCTCGCCGTCGCAGATCACCGTGTCGGCGCCCTCGGCCACCACGATGTCGCGCAGATCCTTGGCCTTGCCGGAGCCGATGTAGGTGGCCGGATCGGGCTTGTCGCGGCGCTGGATGATGCCGTCGAGCACGAGCGAACCGGCGGTCTCGGCGAGGCGGGCCAGCTCGACCAGTGAGTTCTCAGCCTCGGTCAGCGTGCCGGTGGTCCACACCCCGACGAGAACGACCCGCTCGAGGCGCAACTGCCGGTACTCGACCTCGGTGACGTCCTCGAGCTCGGTCGACAAACCCGCCACGCGGCGCAGCGCCTGGCGTTCCTCGAGTTCGTAGCCGCCATCGGCATCGGGACGGTCGGCGGGCAGATCAGATTCGTAATCGGTCATCGTGCTATCCATCGTGACACGTCGGTGTGCGGAATTCCGCCCACGTGAGCCCACGAGTGCCGTACTAGAGCCCGCTAGGGCGCGGCGACCGAGTACAGCCAGTCGTCGTCGACGTCGATCTCGGCGACGAGCACGGCCGGGCCGGTCAGCAGCACGTCGTCCGGGCGCCATGTCACCTCGCACGTGCCGCCGGGCACGTCGACGCGCCACGGCGTGCCGTCCGGGCCGCTGCCGTCGGCCGTCGCGATGGCCACGGTGGCCGCACAGAGGCCGGTGCCGCACGAACGCGTCTCGCCCACCCCCCGCTCGTGCACGCGCATCTGCAGCCACCGCGGCCCGCGCCGGACGACGAACTCGACGTTCTGCCCATGCGGGAGCGGCGGCTCGACGACAAGCGGACGGGTGAGGTCGAGGCGCTCGAGATCGGCGACCGACGCAATCTCAACCACCACATGCGGATTCGGGATCTCGAGAGCGATACCGCGGGTCGGCGGTAACGGCGCGGCGGTGGCGATCGGCCGGTCGGCTAAGACCCGGGGCAGACCCATGTTCACAGTGACGTCGCCGTCCCCGCGAGCCCGCACACGCCGGATCCCGCCGCGAGTCGCCACCGCCGCACTGTCTCCAACGAGGCTGACCCTCTGTAGGTATCGCAGAAATACCCGAACACCATTTCCGCACATTTCGGCGACCGAGCCGTCGGCGTTGCTGTAGTCCATGAAGAAGGGGGCGTCGGCCGCCATTTCCTTGGCCTCCGGGTGGTTCTCCGACCGCACGACCCGGAGGATTCCGTCGGCACCCAGGCCGGCGTGTCGATCACAGAGGGCACGCACCATCGCCGGCGTGAGCTCGATGTCGCCGTCGAGGTCGGGGAGGACGAGGAAGTCGTTCTCCGTCCCGTGGCCCTTGATGAAGTGCACGGCTACAGGGTAGGCGCGAGCTCGGCCAGCACGCTGGCGGCGAGGTCGGGCGCGGCGGCGTCGAACCAGCGCACCCGCGGGTCGCGGCGAAACCACGACCGCTGGCGCCGCACGAACCGCCGGGTCGCTCGCACGGTCTGAGCCACCGCCTCGTCGAGGTCTCCGATCACCTCACCGGCGTCGTCGAGGACGGCGAGCAGCTGGGCGTAGCCGAGCGCCTTGCCGGCCGTCGGGCTCTCGCGCAGGCCGGCACCGAGCAGTCCGCGGATCTCGTCGAGGAAGCCGTGCGCCATCATCCCGTGCACCCGGGTCTCGATGCGCTCGTCGAGGTCGTCGCGGTCCAGGCCGATCTGGACGCTGTCATAGATCGAGTCGAAGGCGGGCATCCGGGCCGTGAACGGCCGGCCGGTGAGCTCGATGACTTCCAGGGCGCGGACGATCCGGCGGCCGTTGGTCGGCAGGATCGCCGCGGCGGCAAGCGGATCGGCCTCGGCGAGTCGCCCGTGCAGCGCTTCGGCCCCGAAGTCGGCCAGCGCGGCGTACAGGCCGGCGCGGATCGCCGGCGACTCGCCGGGGAAGTCCAGGCGGTCCAGGGCGCCGCGCAGGTAGAGCCCGGAGCCACCGACCAGGATCGGGACGCGGCCCCGGCCGTGGATCGCGGCAACCTGCTCGCGGGCCATCGTCTGGTACTCGGCCACCGCAGCCGACTTCGCCAGCGGCCAGACGTCGAGCAGGTGGTGCGGGATGCCACCTCGTTCCTCGGGCGGCAGCTTGGCCGTGCCGATGTCCATGCCCACGTACAGCTGCATGGAGTCGGCATTGATCACCTCGCCGTCGAAGTGCTGGGCCAGGGCCACCGCGAGATCGGACTTGCCCGTCGCGGTCGGACCGACGACAGCGAGGACACGGGCCGGCGCGGCGTCAGGCACGCCGCGTCCAGGCCGCGACGAGATAGGCGACGCCGTACGGATCGTCCACGTACAGCATCTCCGCCGTCCACGACTGGCCGGCCGCCAAGTTGGCGACCGCTCTCCACGCCGGGACACCGGCGGCGAGCAGCTGCTCGCCCACGTCGGGATCGAGGTGTCCAAGTGCGGCGGCGTCACCAGTCCGCAGGGCCTGCACGATCGCGTCGTCGTACGAAGCGGCCCGCTCGTCCAGATAGCCCGGGGCCGTCAGCGAGCGACGCGCGGTGCCGTCGGCGGCGACAACGAGGGCGATCTCCCGGGCATCGACCAGCTCGCGCAGGTCGGCGGCGGCGCGGCTGGTCGCGAAGTCGGGCCCGACGGCGATGCCCACCGTGCCGCTGCCGGGGCCGAGGGCGGCCTCGACGAGCCAGGCCCCGACGGTGAGGGCGGGCGGCAGGTCGGGTTCTCCGGCCCCGGTCGGCTCGCCGAGCTGCACCTCGAGCGGAACGCCGAAGGCGGCCAGGCTGCCCCGCGAGGACGCCGGGTAGTACGCGGACGCGTTCGCCGCGCCGAGCAACACGATCTGGCGTCCGCCGGCCGCGACCTGGGTGATCGTCGCGGTGCACGCCGTCCGGAGCTCGGCCAGCTCGGCCGCAGCGCCGGCGGCAAGATCGGGCACGACCACCGGCGCCTGCGGGCAGAACGCAATTGCCTCAATCACGACCAACGCTCGCTGCGCTCGGTCGGCCGGCGAAGCCCAACTCCCATAGTTCGTTCGCTTCGCTCACTCCGCGAGGCTAGCCGGATCGCTCGCGCCCACACAGGATGCCCGTGCGCTCGTGCCCCTCATATCGCTGATCGTGTCTAATGCACAGTCATGGAGTGGGGACGCATCGACGAGGACGGCACCGTCTATGTCCGGACGACCGACGGTGAGCGTGCCATCGGCTCCTGGCAGGCCGGTGACGCCGA
>JAOPVG010000098.1 GCA_025966255.1 Jatrophihabitans sp. | reverse complement strand
ACGGCGTCACGATCATGCGATGGCCGAACCTAACGCAATGTCGTGGTGAGCCGGAGCCCGCTTTTCAGGAATGCGGGGACGATTGCCGGGCCGATCTTGCCGTCGCCCAGGCCGAGATCGATGAGTTTGTCGAAGATCGGCTGGCGCTCGCGCGCGGCGACCGCCCCGATGTCGAGAAGTATCGGCCATCGCCCTAGGCGTGCGATCAGGTCGGTCTGGCGTAGATGCGAGCCCAGCGCGTTGCGCAGCCAATGCCGGTAGCTGCATGCCGGGTCGGGCGCGAGTGCAGCGGCGCGGCCGGCGAGCGCGCCGGACAAGACGGCGTAGTAGATGCCCTCCCCGGTGAGCGGGTTGATCAGGGACGCGGCGTCGCCGACGAGCAGCAGGCGCCCGTGCCCGACGTCGGGGCGTCCTGTCGACAGCGGGAGTCGATGCCCGCGCAGCGGGCCCGGCTCTGCGCGGGGGAGCAACTCGTGCAAGCGTCGGGCCAGATGCTCACGGGTCGGTGGAGGGCCTTGAAGCAGTTCTCCGTAGCCGACGTTGGCCATACCGTTGCCGATTGGGAAGGCCCAGGCGTAGGCGGGCCACCGGATTCTGGTCATCGCGAGCAGCTGCTCGTTCGCCGGCCAGGGATGTGCCGGCGCGTATCCGCGCACCGCGATCGCCAACGTGCCCGGCGGTGCTGCCCGAGCGGCGCTTTCCCGGCGAACCACCGACTCGCATCCGTCGGCGCCGATGACGGTGCGGCCCTGCAGGTCGCCGTCAACGAGCACGCCGCGGGGGGTCTGTTGGATGGTTCGCACCCGTCGCCGTTGCAAGACCGCTCCGGCCGCGACGGCGGCGCGCACCAGGCGGTCGTCGAATAGCTCGCGCGGGACGACGTGAGCGGGACGGGCGAAGGCGCGTGATGCCACGACACCCCCGGGCGAGCGCATGCGCAGCCGGGTTATAGGTCGAGTGCCCGCGACGAGCAGTTCAAGGTCGATGCCCAACTCGCGCAAGACGTCCAACGCATGGGGGGCGACCCCGTCCCCGCACACCTTGTCCCGGGGAAACGCCGCGGCGTCGAGCAAGAGAACGCTGGCCCGAGGATCGCTTCGGAGTGCCGAGAGCGCGGCCGTGGATCCGGCCGGTCCGGCGCCAACGATGATGAGGTCCCACATGCGCTTCGCCATCCCGCCGGGATCAGCGGGCGAGCTGATCGACGGCGACGGCGAACAGTTTCGGCGCTCGAGCCGCGGCCGGGACGACGTGCGGGGCCAGCGCCGGGCGGTTGCGGGCCCACAACAGGGTCGAGGTGATCCATCGTGAACGTCGTGACATTTTCGACCAGGCCTGCTCGTAGCGGTCGGGCCGTTGCGCGACCAGGCAGGCCACGAGCTCGGCGGCTGTGGCGAACGCCAGCGCGAGCCCTTCGCCGGTCAAAGCGTCGACGTATCCCGCGGCATCCCCGACGAGCAGCACGCGTCCGGCCACTCGGCTCGTCGCGTTCTGGCGCAGCGGTCCAGCGCCCCGCACGTCGGACACCGGTGTCGCGTCGCCGAGCCAACGCGCGAGGTTCGGGAATGCGGCGAGTTGGGCGTCGAACCCCCCGCGTTCGCCCGAGAGGATCGCGACGCCGACCCTGTCCTTGGCGATCGGCGTCACGTACACCTCTGAGCGTTGCGCCCAGCTGACCTCGACCGACTCCGAGCGCGGCGCGATGGCGTAGTGACGGCGCAGACCCCAACGGGGCGACGACCGGGTCGAGGTGGCGAGTCCGACGGCCGCGCGGATCGGCGAGTGCAATCCGTCGGCCGCTACGAGGTAGCGGGCCTGCACCCCCGCGGCCAGCACATGTTCGGCGTGCTGCTCGATATCGCCGACGGCTTCCTGGTGGATCGGGATGCCCGCTGCGCGCACCGCGTTTCGCAGCGCGTTGTGCAGGTCGGTGCGCCGCACGCCGCGCCCGGGGCCGTGACGAAATGCCGCCGCGGCCACAGACGGTCCCTGCCGATAGGTAATGCCGGTGATGACGTGGCCCGGCGGATCCACGCCGAGCGCCTGCAGCGCCCGCAGCGCCCCCGGCATCAGCCCCTCACCGCAGGCCTTATCGATCACGCCGGCGCGCTTCTCGCACACCGCCACGTCCAGCCCGGCCCGAGCGCCGCCGAGGGCAACGGCCAGCCCGGCCGGACCGCCACCCACGACCAGGACGTCATGCATGAGCGGCCCTCAACGCGACGTCCTCGGCTCGAATCCGTACGGTCAGCAAGGCGGCGTTCAGTCCGGAGAAGACGACGGCGGTCAGCCACGCGTCATGCACCAGCGGCAGCGCCAAACCCTCGACCACGACCGCCACATAGTTCGGATGCGAAAGGAGCCGGTAAGGGCCGTCAGTAATTCGGGGCATCCCGGGCACGACGACGATGCGGGTATTCCACTGGCGACCCAGAGTGCAGATGCACCACCACCGCAGCGCCTGCGAGCCCACCACCAGTGCGAGCATCGGCCAACCCAGCGCCGCCTGGAAGGAACGATGACCGAGCCATACCTCGAGCAGACACCCGGCCAGCAAACCGGTGTGCAAAACGACCATGAACGGGTAATGCGCGAATCCGGATTCCCGGCCGCCGCGCTCGAGACTCCACGCCATGTTGCGTTTGGCCACCACCAGCTCGGCCAAGCGCTCCACGGCCACGAACCCGACCAGCACCGTGTACAGAACCTCGCTCACCACCGAAGCAGTACCAGTTCGGAGCAGAAACCGGGACCCATCGCCATAAGAACTCCCCAGTCCCCGGAACTCGAGGGCCGCTGCGCCAACGTGTTTTTCAACACGTGCAGGACGGACGCGGAGGACAGGTTGCCGATCGCATTGAGGGAACGCCAGGTCATCGCCAGGTCGTCCTCGTTGAGTGCGAGCACGGACTGGATCGCGTCGATGACCTTCGGGCCGCCCGGATGGCAGATCCAGCGGGAGATGTCCGACACGTCCAGTCCGTGCGCGCGCAACAGCTGGTCGACGTCATCGGCCAGATACTTTTCCACGAGGTCCGGCACCTCGGCACCGAGCACGATCTTCAGACCGGTGCTGCCGACGTCCCATCCCATGGCACGTTCGGTGTCGGGATAGAGATGGCTGAGCGTGTCGACGACGCGCGGCCCCGATGCCGCGAGCGGATGCTGCGATCCCACCGACACCACTGCGGCGG
>JAOPVG010000071.1 GCA_025966255.1 Jatrophihabitans sp. | reverse complement strand
GACGTCCTCGGCGATGATGGCCAGCGGCTTGCCGGTGCCCATGACCTTCTCCAGCAGCGGCAGCAGGTCCTTCACCGTGGAGATCTTCGACTCGACGATGAGGATGTAGGGGTCGTCCATGACCGCTTCCATCCGCTCCGTGTCGGTGACGAAGTACGGCGAGATGTGCCCCTTGTCGAAGCGCATACCCTCGGTGAGCTCGAGCTCGAGGCCGAAGGTGTTGCTCTCCTCGACGGTGATGACGCCTTCCATGACGTCAATGTACAGCGCCACGGCGATGATCTCGCCGACCCTGTTGTCAGCAGCGGAGATCGACGCGGTGGCGGCGATCTGCTCCTTCGTCTCGACGTCCTTGGCCTGGTTGCCCAGCACCTCGGACACCGACGCGACGGCCGCCTCGATGCCTCGCTTGAGCGCCATCGGGTTGGCACCGGCCGCGACGTTGCGCAGGCCTTCCTTGACGAGTGCCTGAGCCAGGACGGTGGCCGTCGTCGTGCCGTCACCGGCGACGTCGTCGGTCTTCTTGGCTACCTCTTTGACGAGCTCGGCGCCGATCTTCTCGAACGGCTCCTCGAGCTCGATCTCCTTGGCGATCGATACGCCATCGTTGGTGATTGTGGGAGCGCCCCACTTCTTCTCCAGCACGACATTGCGGCCCTTGGGGCCGAGCGTCACCTTCACGGCGTCGGCGAGCTGGTTCATGCCGCGCTCAAGGCCGCGGCGGGCCTCCTCATCGAACGCGATCAACTTGGCCATTCGGTGTGGTCCTCACTCTTCGGTGGACACGCTTGTCACGCCGGCGTGCGGTGCCCGCGACGGACGACCCCTTATAGGTAGGGCCTCACTGCGCGACCGGCTGGCACTCACCCTAGTCGAGTGCCAATTCAGGTTTAGCACTCCCCCGGGGCGAGTGCAAGGAATCGAGGCGCCCCGGGACCGGGTCAGGGAGCTGGGTACGGTGTGGACGTGCTCGCCATCCACGACCTGCACAAGGCCTATGGGGCCAAGCAGGCCCTGGCCGGGGTTTCCCTGAGGGTGGACGCGGGGGAGATGGTGGGTTTCGTCGGCGCCAACGGGGCCGGCAAGTCCACCACCATGCGCATCGCAATGGGCCTCCTCGCCGCCGACTCCGGCTCGGTGCGCTGGAACGGCGCCCCACTGACCTTCGCCACCCGCCAACGCTTCGGCTACATGCCCGAAGAACGGGGGCTCTACCCCAAGATGCGCGTCGTCGAGCAGGTCGCCTACTTCGGCAAGCTGCGCGGCATGCCCGCCGCCGAGTCCGCCGCCGCCGCCGCGAAGCTGATCGAGCAGATGGACGTCGTCGCCGGTCCCCGCGACCACGTGCAGGCGCTCTCGCTCGGCAACCAGCAGCGCGTGCAGCTGGCGGCGGCGCTCGTCCACGACCCGCAGCTGCTGATCCTGGACGAGCCGTTCTCCGGCCTTGACCCGGTCGGCGTCGACACCATGGCCGACGTGCTCGCCCAGCGCCGCGCCACCGGGACCGGCGTGCTGTTCTCCAGCCACCAGCTCGAGCTCGTCGAACGCCTCTGCGACCGCGTCGTCATCATCCGCAGCGGCCGGATCGTCGCCGACGGCACGCTCGCCGAGCTGCGTCAGGCCGGCGCCCGCGAAGCACTGGAGGTGACGGTGCTCGCCGACCCGTCCTGGACCGACGGCCTCCGCGGGGTACGCGTCATCGAGCGCGAGGGCAACAGCATCGTCCTCGCCCTGGACGACCCGAACGACGATCAGGCGGTTCTCGCCGCCGCGATCGCGGCCGGCCGGGTGGAGTGCTTCGGCTGGCGGCAGCCCTCCCTTGCCGAGCTCTACCGCGAAGCCATGAGCGAAGCGAGCGAAGGTGAGTAGCGGCGTCGTTGCCCTGATCGCCCGGCGCGAGATCACCAGCCGGCTACAGCAGCGGGGCTACCGGATCGGCTTCGGCATCGCGCTGCTCATTGCCGTCGTCGGCTGCGTCCTGCCGTCGTTCTTCACCGGGACCAGCAAGGCTGCGACCTACGACATCGCTGTGGCCGCCGACCCCGGCGGGTTGTCCGGCGCGCTCGTGGCCATGGGCTCGGCGCAGGGCGTCCACATCAAGATTCACCCGGCCGGCGCCGCCGAGGCCCGGGCGAAGGTGAAGGCGGGCGACTGGGACGCCGCGGTGCTGCCCGGCAACCAGCTCGTGGCCCAACACACGAGCGACGGCGTCGTGGCGGTCGTGCAGGACGCCTACCGGCTCGCGGCCACGGTGAAACGTCTGCGCGCGGACGGGCTGAACGACCAGCAAGCCGCGGCCGCGCTGAACGTCGCGCCACTGCCGGTCACGGCCACGGCCTCGGCCGACAGCACCCAGCGGCAGGCGATCGCGATCATCGCAGTGGTGGTGCTGTTCTCCCAGCTCATCACGTTCTGCACCTGGGTGGCGATGGGCGTAGTGGAGGAGAAGTCGAGTCGCGTCGTCGAACTCGTCCTCTCCTCGGTGCGGCCGATGCAACTGCTCACCGGCAAACTCGTCGGCATCGGCGCCCTCGCCGCCGGACAGGTGCTGACGCTGGGCGCGGTCGCGCTTGGGGCGGCCACGGCGGCAAAGACGCTCACCCTGCCGGCGTCCGGCTTGTTGACGGTGCTCGTCAGCTTCGTCGGATTCGTGCTGGGTTTCGCGTTCTTCGGTGCGCTCGCCGCGGCGCTGGGCTCGACGGTTTCGCGGCAGGAGGAGGTGTCGGGCGTCCTCGCGCCGGTCACGCTCACCCTCACCGTCTGCTACGCGGCCAGCTTCGCCGCGGCCACGAACCCGGACTCCAGCTTCGCCCGCGTGCTGTCCATCGTCCCGCCGATCTCGTCGATCGCCATGCCAGGACGGATCGCTCACGGGGGCGTCCCGGTGCTGGATGTCGTCCTCGCCGTGGTGCTGCTGCTGGTCGCGGTCGCCGGGATCATCGCCGTCGCGGCGCGGGTCTATCGCGCATCGGTGCTGCACAGCGGCACCCGGGTTCCGTTGCGTCGCGCCTGGCGCGGCGAGGCCGTCGCGGACATCTCCTGATGCCGACGCTCGCCCAGCTCCGACAAGTGACGTCGTTCGCGACGGCGCTGTACCGCCAGCGCGGAGTCACCGCGTATCACGGCTACGTCCGGCACGACCCGATGTCGCTGCTGATGCTGGGCCCGGCCCGCGACAACCCCTACCCGATCTACGAACGGCTCCGCGCGGAGGGACCGATCTCGCGCACCCGGCTGGGCAACTGGGTGACCACCAGCCACGGCATCTGCAAGCAGGTACTGCGCGACCGGCACTTCGGCGTGCGCCCCGAAGGCGACGAACCGGACGACAGCGGCTTCGGCCTGTCCTTCCTCGAGCTCAATCCGCCCGATCACACCCGGCTGCGTCGCCTCGCAACGCCGGCGTTCAGCCCGAAGCAGATGGCCGGTTACGCCTCGCGGGTCGAGAAGACCGTCCACCAGTTGATCGACGACCTGCCGCGGCACGGGCGGGTGGACCTGGTATCGGCGTTCGCGGCGCCGGTGCCGATCGCGGTCATCACCGATCTGCTCGGCGTGCCGAACACCCACGCCGACGACTTCGCCAGGTACGGGGCGACGATCGGCAGCGCCCTGGACGGGGTGAAATCGCTGCGGCACGCCCGCGCGCTGATGCAGGCCAACGCGGCGCTGGAGGCGCTGTTCCAGGAGCTTTTCGAACTGCGGCGACGCGACCCGGCCGACGACGTCATCAGCGCGATCGTGGCCGCGACGGCGAGCGCATCGAGGCCCGCGAGATGGTGCCGCTGTGCACCCTGCTGCTCATCGCCGGCTTCGAGACCACGGTGAACCTGATCAGCAACGGGGTGCTGGCCCTGCTCGATCATCCGGAGCAGTGGGCGGCGCTGTGCGCGGATCCGGCACTGGCCGCCAACACGACCGAGGAGGTGCTGCGCTACGACGCCCCCGTGCAGCGCACCGGACGTCTGGCGCTGGCCGACGTCGACCTCGACGGCGTCCAGGTGCACAAGGGGCAGTTCGTCGCAACGCTCATCGGCGGCGCCAACCGCGATCCGTCCGTGTATGAGGATCCGGCCCGTTTCGACATCACCCGCACGCTGCCGGTCGAGCACCTCGCGTTCTCCAGCGGCATCCACTACTGCCTGGGCCAGCCCCTCGCCCGGCTCGAAGCCACCGCGGCCTTTCGCGCGCTGGCCGAGCGGCGGCCCGACCTGCGCCGCGCCGGCCGCGTGGTGCGGCGCAATGCGGCGACGATCCGCGGACCGCTGCACCTCCCCGTCGCCGTCGGCTGAGCGGCTGAACCGAGAGCGGCCGGGGGCGACGCGTCGTGGACGCGAAACGACCCGGACGCGACACGACCCGGACCACTTCGGTCCGGGCCGTTTCGGTTGCTGCGTCGCTCAGCTGACGACGCGGACGCCGTCCGCCTGCGGGCCCTTCGGGCCCTGAACCACGTCGAACTCAACTCGCTGGTTCTCGTCGAGGGACTTGTACCCGTCGGACTGGATGGAGGAGTAGTGGACGAATACGTCCTGTCCGCCGTCTACGGCGATGAAGCCGTAGCCCTTCTCGTTGTTGAACCACTTCACGCTGCCCTGTGCCACGTGCACTCCTTGCTGAGGGGGCCTGTCCGAGACCCACACCTCGCGGGGCTCGGGGTCTTCGTTCGCCGGTCCCGCTCCACTTCCGTGCACGTTCCCGGAGGACCGTGGTCGTTCGCGCAGCGATTACGTTCGTCACTCGACCGTCGCGGACGCTACAGGCGTCCTCAGCGTTGTTCAAGGACTACCTAACCGGCGTCTAACGACGGTCAGTCGGTTGCCTGTGCGGCTCGATCACCGCTCGCTGTCGAGCTGCGCGAGCTGGGCCGTGGCGTACCGGTCGCCGGCGGCGGCTCCGACGGGAATCGCGGCCTCGATGTCGGCGAGATCGCTCGGCTTGAGGGTGATCGCCATGGCCTGAAGCGCCGCCGGCAGGCGCGACCGACGGCGCATCCCGATCACCGGCACGATGTCCTCGCCCTGAGCCGCCACCCAAGCGATCGCAAGCTGCGCGACGGTGACGCCGTGCCGCTCCGCGATCGGCTGCAGGCGATCGACGAGGCCGAGGTTGTGGCTGAGGTTCTCGCCCTGGAAGCGCGGGCTGTGCGCCCGGAAGTCCTTCGGGTCGCCGGTTGGCCCGGTGCCGGCGATGAGCCCGCGCGACAGCACGCCGTACGCCGTGATCGCGATGCCCAGTTCGCGGCAGGTCTGCAGGATGCCGTCCTCGATGCCGCGGGACAGCAGGCTGTATTCGATCTGCAGATCGACGATGGGATGGACGGCCGCGGCCCGGCGAATCGTGTCGGAGCCGACCTCGGACAACCCGATGTGCCGCACGTAGCCCTTGTCCACCTCTTCGGCGATCGCGCCGATCGTCTCCTCGATCGGGACGTTCGGATCGAGGCGCGCGGGCCGGTAGACGTCGATGTAATCGGTGCCGAGCCGGACGAGGGAGTAGGCCAGGAAGTTGCGCATCGCCCTGGGACGGGCGTCGAACCCGGCCCAGCCGCCGTCCGGGTCGCGCATACCGCCGAACTTGACGCTGAGCTGGACCGCGTCGCGATCGAGCTGCTTGAGGGCCCGCCCGACCAGCAGTTCGTTGTGGCCGCTGCCGTAGAAGTCGCCGGTGTCGAGCAGGGTGACGCCGGCGTCGACCGCGGCCTGGATCGTCGCCACGCTCTCGTCGTCGTCGGACGGGCCGTATGTGCCGGACATCCCCATGCAGCCCAGCCCGAGTGCACTCACTTGTGGCCCGGTCGTGCCGAGCCGTCGCGTTGTTGTCATCTGTCCACTTTGCGCCACCCTGTGCCGTCATCGCCGGGCGCGGCGGTCATCGCCGGGCGCGGGAGAGACCGATGATCGGGGGATCGGCTGCGGCTCGGCGGGCTGGGCGGCACCCTTTCCTCACTGAGAGACGCTGCGACGGCGCGCACGCGTACCTGAGCCAGGAAAAGTCGGCAGCGAGCAGCCCTAGCACAGGAAAGGCGATCACCTCGCGGCATGTCCACACGTCCGGACATCGTCCACAGCTCCTCGTCGTGCGCGCCGGCCCCGATGCCATCGCCGCTCTACTTGCGCTGTGCGCCAGCTCCCGGACCCCACCGTCTTCACCGTCCGCGACGCCGAGGCCTGCGGCTGGACGATGTCCGCGCTCAGGAACGCCGTCCGCCGCGGCCGGATCGTCCGAGTGCGACAGGGCGTGTACACGTCGGCGCCGCGGCGGTCGCACCATGTCGACACAGTGGCGGCCGCCCGCAACTACCCGGACTGCACCGTCAGCCATCGCTCGGCGGCGCTGATGCACGACCTTCCGCTGCTCGGCGCGCAGCCCACGCTCGTCGAGGTGACGGTGGCACCGCGCAGCAACGCCAACCTCCCGCGCATCCACGTCCACCGGGCGCAGTTGCGGCCGCC
>JAOPVG010000062.1 GCA_025966255.1 Jatrophihabitans sp. | reverse complement strand
CTTCGGCGAATGGCCGGCCGTGCTCGACTGGTGCCGCCGCGACAACCTGGCCTTCTTCTGACGCTCAGACGGTCGCGGTCTCCAGCAGCTCGCTCGGCCCGGTCGCCTGCGGGTGCCAGCCGGGCGGCGCGAACAGGTAACCCAACCGCTCGCGCCAGGTAGAGCTGCGGCGCACGTCGCGGGCGATGGCGGCGTACTCGTGGTACTGCAGCCGGAACGGGTTGTAGCTGTCGATGTTCGTCGTCAGGCCGTAGGTCGGACGATGCGTCTCTTCGGCGTAGCTGCCGAACATCCGGTCCCAGATGATGAGGATGCCGGCGTAGTTCCGGTCGAGGTATTCCGGATCGGTCGCGTGGTGGACGCGGTGGTGCGAGGGCGTGTTGAACACGAACTCGATCGGGCCCCACATGCGATCGATGCGCTCCGTGTGGACGAAGAACTGGAAGATCAGGTTCGCCGAGAAGGACGTGAAGATCAGCCACGGCGGGAGGCCCATCAGCGGCAACGGGACCCAGACGACGAGCTCCCACCACGGGTTCCACTTCTGTCGAACGGCCGTCGACAGGTTGAACCGCCGGCTGTTGTGGTGGGCCTGGTGCGCGGCCCAGAGGATGCGCACCCGGTGCGCCGCCCGGTGCTCGAGATAGAAGAGCAGATCGACGACCAGGATCGCGAACACCCAGGTGTACCAACGATGCGCGTCCAGGCGCAGCGGGGTGAGCACGTACAGGGCCGAGTAGGCCACCAACGCGAAGATGCGCGCGCTGCCGTTCACGATCAGCGAGCCGACGCCCATGAGCATGTTCGTGCGGGTGTCGCGGGCCTCGTAGGCGCCCGCGCCCGGGTCCTCGCCGTCGTCGAGGAAGCGCAGCGACAGCAACTCGAGCGCCATGAACAGCGCGAAGACCGGGATGGCGAACACGACGGGGTCCCGCAGACTCTCGGCGAAGGACGACACCGCAGAACCTCCCTCGGACAATGAACTGACCCTAGAGTCACTTACCGTAAGGTAATATCGGCGTCGTGTCCAGTGGTGCCGTAGTCGGGACGAAGGGCGTGCCCCGCGCCGAGCGCGAGGAACAGATTTTGGCCGAGGCCGTCGCCGAGTTCGCGATCCACGGCTACGCCCGCGCCTCGATGGTCGACATCGCCCGCCGCGCCGGAATCTCCAAGCCGCTCATCTACCAATACTTCGGCTCGAAGGACGGCCTGTACCTCGCCTGCCTGCACCATGTCGCGGGTGGCCTGCTGAGCCGCCTCGAGGAGGCCGAGCTCGAGGTCGACGACACCGTCGCCTCCCGCATCCATCCATTGCGCGCCGTGTTCGAGGCCCTCGAGCCGCAGCGCGACGCGTGGCGGCTGCTCTACGACGTCACGAAGCCCGCCACCGGCCCCATCCCGGCCGCGTCGGCCGGGTACCAGGAGCGGACGGCCGAACTCGCCGCCAGCGGCTCCGAGCGCTTCCTGAGGGCGCGCGGCATCCACAGCAGCCTCGATGCCTCCGCGCTGACCGCGGTCTGGATGGGCGTGGTCAACTCGCTCGTCACGTGGTGGCTCGACCACCCCGAGGAATCCGCTGAGGCGATGATCGAGCGCTGCTACCGGCTCCTCGGCGCCATCCTCGGCTGAGGCTCATTGGCCGGCCTTATTGGCCTGCGGGCCGTCCCGGCAGCGCGCGGGCGAGCACTGCGATGGCCAGCGCGGCGACCGTGGTGATGCCGAACAACAGCGTCAGCCAGTGCGCGGGCACTCTCGACTGGAGCAGCCCGAGCAGGGTGACCCCGAGCGAGGCCGCGAACTGCACGGTCATGAACAGCGCCGTCGTGCCCTGCGGCTGCTCGGCGGCGGGCAGCGTGCGGAACACCGACGCGAAGGTCGGCGCCGCCGTGCATCCGAAACCGAGACCGATCACCACGAACAGCGCGAAGAGCGCCAGCAGCGGTAGGTGGTCGTGCGCGAGTGCGAAGATCGCGAGCCCGGCCGCGGTCACGATCGCTCCGGCTCGGACGAGCGGTCGGGGACCGGTGCGGTCGCTGATCCGCCCGCCTGCCGTCATCGATACGACGAGCCCGAGACCGAGGGCGCTGACGAGCAGGCCGGCCGCAACTCCGTGCAGGTTCCGGCTCGTCGCGTCGAAGATCGGCAGCGCGGTGAGCTGGGAGAACATGATCAGGCCGACGAACGCCATCACGACGAGGCTGGCCGCGAAGCCGGACCGGCGCAGCAGCCGCACGTCGAGCGCGGGCGGCACAGACGTCGTCAGCGCGTGCCGTACGTAGATCGCGACCAGCACGACACCCGCGGTCGCGATCACCGCGACGAGCCAGCCCACTCCAGGCTGACCCGACCGGTTGAGCGCGAAGAGGACGGCCACGTACCCGGCGGTGAGCAGGATCAGGCCACGCACGTCGGCGGGCGGCGGCTTGAGGGCGTCCTTACCCCGGGCCGGACGGTCGGCCGGAACGAAGGCGAGCGCGGCGACCAGCACGCCCAGGCCCAGCGGCAGGTTGACGATGAACACCCATTGCCAGTGACCGGTCTCGAGCAGCAGTCCACCCACGACCGGCCCGAACACGGGTGCCACGTTGATGATCATCGACATCGTGCCGAGCACGCGGCCGACGTTGTTCTTGCCGGCAAGTCGGGCGGCGAGCATCAACGAGGTTGGCTCGAGCAAGCCGCCGCCGAAGCCTTGGACGATCCGGAACGCCAGCAGCGCACCCGCTGACCAGGCCACCGTGCACAGCGCCGAGCCGAGCACGAACAGCGCCAGCCCGGTGAGGAACACAGCTCGTCCACCGAAGCG
>JAOPVG010000015.1 GCA_025966255.1 Jatrophihabitans sp. | reverse complement strand
TCGCCGACCGCGACCTGTCCCGCAACGGCATCGAGGTGAGCTTCTTCGGCGAGCCGACCCGCATGCCCGCCGGCCCGGCGCTGCTCGCGGCGACAACCGGCGCGACCCTGATCGCCGCCCATCCGCGCTTCGACGGTGCCGGCTGGGCAGTGGACTTCAGTGAACCCGTCGAGCTGCCCGAAGGCCGCCTGCGCGAGCGCGTCACCGCCGCTACGCAACAGCTGGCCGACCTTTTCGCCGCCGGGATCGCCAGGTACCCGACCGATTGGCACATGCTGCAGCGGCTGTGGCTCGCCGACCTGTCACCGCGGCCCGTGCGGACCGCCGACGCCGCGGTCCGCTGAGGCACCGACCGTGCGCATCGGCATCGTCTGCCCGTACTCGTGGGACATCCCTGGCGGGGTGCAGGCCCACGTGCGCGACCTCGCCGAGAAGCTGATCGAGCTCGGCCACGACGTCTCCGTGCTGGCTCCCGGCGACGATGACACTCCGGATCTGCCGCCCTACGTGGTCGTCGCCGGCAAGGCGGCGGTGCGGATCCCGTACAACGGGTCGGTGGCCCACCTGCAATTCGGGCTGGTGGCCGCGGCCCGGGTCCGTCGCTGGCTTCGCGACGGCGCGTTCGACGTCGTGCACGTGCACGAGCCCGCCCCGCCGAGCCTGTCCCTGCTCACCTGCATGATCCATGACGGCCCGCTCGTCGCGACGTTCCACATGGCCGTCACCCGGTCGCGCTGGCTGTCGGCCTTCGACGCGGTGCTGCAGCCCTTCCTGGAGAAGATCACCGGGAAGATCGCCGTCTCACCGGCGGCGCGCAAGGTGATCGTGGAGCACCTCGGCGGCGACGCCGTGGTCATCCCGAACGGCGTCGCGCTCGACCACTACGCCGGTGCCGAACCGCTCGCCGGATATCCGCGGGAGGGACGGACGATCGGCTTCATCGGCCGCTATGACGAGTCGCGCAAGGGCATGGACGTGCTCATCGCCGCGCTCGAACTGCTCACCCCCGAACGTCCGGGGTTGCGCGTCCTTGTCGCCGGGCGCGGTGACGCGGACGAGTTCATGGAGGGCCTGCCCGACGGTGTCGCGGACCGGGTCGACCTTTTGGGCCAGGTCAGCGAGGACGACAAGGCCCGGCTGCTGCGCAGCGTGGACGTCTACTGCGCGCCGAACACCGGCGGCGAGAGCTTCGGCGTGATCCTGCTCGAAGCCATGGCGTCCCAGACCCCGATCGTGGCCAGCGACCTCGAGCCGTTCCGTCGGGTTCTCGGAGCCGGGCATGCGGGCCGGCTTTTCGCCACCGGGGACGCCGCCGCGCTGGCGGACGCGCTTCGGGAGGTGCTCGACGACGCCACGCTGCGCAACCGGCTGGTGACCGCGGGCACCCAGGCCGTCGCACCGTTCGACTGGTCGGTGATCGTGGGCGAAGTGTTGCGCGTGTACGAGCTTGCCATTGCCGGGGCCGGCGTCCCGGGCTGACCCCACGGTCCCGATGGAATCGGTCGTGATCGCGCGGCGAGTCCGTGGTTCCCAGCCTCCTGCCCTAGAGTCCGTGCGTGCTCCCCGTTGTCTGGCTGGTGCTTGCCGTGGTCGTCGCGGTGCTCCTCACGATGTGGATCACGTTCACCCTCACCCGGCTCGACCGCCTGCATGCTCGGGTCGACGCGGCCCAGGCGGCCATGGATGCCCAGCTCGTCCGCCGCGCGGCCGCCTTGCTGCACGTCGCGGAATCCCAGGACAGCGCCGCGCCCGACCACCGGCGGGCCAACTACGACGCCATCGCGCAGAAAGCGCTCAACGCCGGAGACGCCGACATCGAGCGCCAGACGATCGAGAACGCCGTCGGCCGAGCGGTCGCCGAGTTGGCCGACCTCCCGCAGCCACTGCGCCCGGACGCCGCTGCGGAGTTGCGCGAGGCGGCCGCCCGCGTGCTCATCGCCCGGCGTTTCTACAATGATGCAGTTCGCGACACGCGGGCGCTGCGGGCCCGGCGCATGCCCCGTTTGTTCCGCATGGCCGGCCGGCGGCCCATGCCGCAGTTCTTCGACATCGACGACACGCTTCCCGCTGCGCCCGGCCGAGCGGGTTCCGATCCGTCGCCCGACCCCGCTCCCGACGCGACCATCGAAACTGCTCCGCGCGTTTCGACCCCCGGCACGGAAAACACGAAAGAGGATCAAACATGAGCAGCCCGTCCGGCCCGGTCCGCGCAGTTGTCGCGTCGATCGCGGTGACTGCCCTGCTGTGCACTGCGGCCTGCACCAGCACCACCCCCAGCAAGGCGGCGTCGTCGTCCCCTCCGACGACCTCCTCGGTAACCCCGACGCCGACCCCGACCAAACCGCCGCCGAAGCCGGCGAAGAATCCCTTCACCGGCATCGGCGGGGTGCCCCAAACGTCGACCATCGCCGTCAAGATCGATGACACCCCTCCCGGCCGTCCCCAGGTGGGCATCGACAAGGCCGACATCGTCTACATCGAAGAGGCCGAAGGTGGCCTCACCCGCCTCGCTGCCGTGTTCGGCACCCACAAACCCGCCGTCGGCTACGTGCGCAGTACCCGGCCCAGTGACCCGGACCTGTTGCTGCAGTTCGGCAAGATCACCGAAGCGGCCTCCGGCGGCGGCGGCACCGCCCTGCCCCTGCTCGACAAGTCCGGCATCAAGGGCTGGATCAACGACCGCGGCGCGGCCTACTACTCCCGGGTGAGCCGGTCCTCGGACTACATCAACCTCGAACTCGACCTCGCCCAGGTCGCCAAGAAGGTCAAGACGGCCAAGCCGAAGCCCATGGGCTTCCAGTTCAGCGCGGCCACCGCTTCGCTCAAGGGCACCGGCAAGGGCACGGACGTGAGGACGCGGGTCGGCAGCCAGCAGGTCGAGTTCAAGTATTCCGCCACGCTCAAGAAGTACGTGCGCTACATCGACGGCGTGCGCCAGGTGGCCAACGATGGCCAGCCGGTGGCGACGACGAACGTGATCGTGCAGCAGACCAAGATCGTGCCCTACCCCCAGGACACCGACGTCAACGGCAACCCGTCGCAGTTCACCATCACCACTGGGAAGGGCCTGGTGTCGGTGTTCCGCAACGGCCACCGCCTCGACGGCACCTGGCAGCGAGCGGGCCTGAACGGCGGCACGGTGCTCAAGACCAAGTCCGGTAAGCCGATCCTGCTCGCCCCCGGCAACAGCTGGGTCGCGCTGGTACGCACCGGCGTGGGGACGAGCGGAACCTGACCGCCGGCCCGACCGCGGCCAGGCCACCTGATTCGCACCGGTCTGGCCCGCGGCGGCCTGTCCCGCCGTCCGGCTCGTAGAATCTGGGTTATGTCCGAGTACCGCAACGATCCCCGCTCGCCCGAGCACACCGTCGGCACTGCCCGCGTGAAGCGCGGCATGGCCGAGATGCTCAAGGGCGGCGTCATCATGGACGTCGTCACCGCTGACCAGGCCAAGATCGCCGAGGATGCCGGCGCCGTCGCGGTCATGGCGCTGGAGCGGGTGCCCGCCGACATCCGCGCCCAGGGCGGCGTTTCTCGCATGAGTGACCCGGACATGATCGAGAGCATCATTGCCTCCGTCTCGATCCCGGTCATGGCCAAGGCGCGCATCGGTCACTTCGTCGAGGCCCAGGTGCTGCAGTCGCTCGGCGTCGACTACGTCGACGAGTCCGAGGTGCTCACGCCGGCCGATTACGCGAACCACATCGACAAGTGGGCGTTCACGGTCCCCTTCGTCTGCGGCGCTACCAATCTGGGCGAGGCCCTGCGCCGGCTCACCGAAGGCGCGGCGATGATCCGCTCCAAGGGCGAGGCGGGCACCGGCGACGTCTCGAACGCCACCACGCACATGCGTGCCATCCGCGGCGAGATCCGCCGCCTGCAGAACCTCCCCGAGGACGAGCTGTTCGTCGCGGCCAAGGAACTGCAGGCGCCGTACGAGCTCGTGGCCGAGGTCGCGCGCGAGGGCAAGCTGCCGGTCGTCCTGTTCACCGCCGGCGGCATCGCCACCCCGGCCGACGCCGCCATGATGATGCAGCTCGGCGCCGAGGGCGTGTTCGTCGGATCCGGCATCTTCAAGTCCGGCAACCCGGCCCAGCGGGCCGAGGCCATCGTCAAGGCGACCACGTTCTTCGACGATCCGGACGTCATCGCGAAGGTCTCGCGCGGGCTGGGCGAGGCGATGGTCGGCATCAACGTCGACGAGATCCCGCAGCCGCACCGCCTCGCCGAGCGCGGCTGGTAGCCCGTAAAGCACCCGCTCCCGGACCGAGGTGCGTTCCCGGATCTGTATCGCAGCCCTGATACAGATCCGAAACGACCACCTACGGCCCCGCCCGGAGATCCGATCTCTGGACGCAACAGGTGGGCGCCGAACGGCCGGCGGCCCCGTTGGCGCGACCAGGACTACTCGCCGGAACGACTGCTGCGCCGGAGGCTGTTGGAAGGTAGGGATTGATGCTCGACTCGCAGGCGGAGCGCATCGCGGCGGTAGAACGCGAGCCGGCCGAAGCCACGGCGGTGGCCGGGCGCGCGCCGACCGCGCTGATCCTGTGACCCTTCGACCACAGATCG
>JAOPVG010000373.1 GCA_025966255.1 Jatrophihabitans sp. | reverse complement strand
CCGACGATGCGGTGCTCGTCGAGATGATCGGAGATGCGCCGCATCAGGGGCGCGGCGATGGCGAAGTCGTCGAGTTGGTGGCGCGCCGCGTCCCCACGCACCTGCGGGACGATCAGAAGCCGGATCGAGCCATTGCCCCGTTGCGCGGGCAGGCAGCGGGCGCGCGCGACCTCGGCGGACGACTCGAGGGAGATGCGCTCGTAGTCGCCGGCCGTTACGGCGCGCTGGCCGGTACGCAGCGTCATGGGGCCGCGCACCTTCGCCTCGGCGACGGTTTCGGCGTCGACGCCGCCGGTCGCCGGGGCGAGATTGATGACGCCGCGCACGAACGGTACCGACGAGCGCAGCACGGTGAGCGTCCGCGCTCCCACGTTTCCGCGGGCTCCGCCGCCGTGGCGGTAACCGGTGACCTGGACGATTGCGCCGTCGCGCGGCACCACACCGTGCTGGCGCACTGTTCCGTCGGGGTAGCGCACCCGCGGACCGAACCGGATCGTGCCGGTGCCGCTGTCCCAGACGTAGTGGTGATCGCGTGGTTTCGATGCCGAGAAGTCGTCGACCTCGGTCCAGTCGACCGTGCCGTCGCTATCGACGATCTGGACGAATTCGCTCGCGCGACGCGGCAGCACCGGGGTGCGGGACACCTGGAAGGACTGAGCGGGACTGCCGTCGCTGCGCCCGATCGTCTCGGTCTCGACGGTCTCGGAATGCTCGGCCGACGCCGTCCCGCCGAGAGCGGCCGCGACAACGCTGTGGATCCGCGGGGACGCCTGATAGGTGGGCTGGCCGGGAGCCGGTGCGAGCAGGCGAGCCCGAAGCCAGTAGCCGGCCTCATTGCCAACCGTCAGCAGCTGGTGCTCGACCGGGATCAGCAGGTCGATGTCGCCGTTTCGATTGAGGCCGCCGGTGGTGTCCTCGTTCACGGCGGCGGTGATCCAGCCCTCACCGTTCCACACCTCCCACGCGATCGGCGGGTTGCGCGGATCGACGCCGATGCCCTCGGCCTGCGCCTCGAGGGACAGCCGGATGACGCAGCCGGCGAGGCTCTGCGCAAAACCGAGATAGAACGCGTCGCCCGGGTGCAGTACGTCGGACGGGAAGCAGCGCACGCCGGCGATGTCGTAGCGCAGGTCGTCCCAGACATCGATGACCCGCTCGTCGGCACCGATCGTCTTCGCCGCTCGCAGCTCCGGCGGTGCGATGACGAGATCATGGGTCGTGCTGAAGACAACCGCCTCGGGGCCGCCGCTGCTGGCGCCGACGGCGGTCATGACCTGCGTGCTGGCCGGGACGATCACCGGCGCCTCGAGCACCGCCGAGAGCCAGAACGTGAGGTCGACCCGAGCCACCGACGGGGGGAACGGGTTGATGCCCACCATGTTGAGGAAGTGCACGTAGAGCCGCTCGGGTACCTGGTTCACCCGGTACAGCACCATCTCAGACATCCACGCGAACAACTCGATGAGCGCGACACCGGGATCGGAGACGTTGTGATTGGTCCACTCCGGGCAGAACCGGGGGATCAGGCGTTTTGCCTCGTCGACGATGTCCTGGAACGTCCGGTCGTCGAGCTCGGGAGCTGGTAAGGGCATGGGGGGTGCTCGCTATTCGGAATCGTGCGGGATGACGTAGAAGGGGTAGACCAGGTTGCGCCGGTCGTTGGTCGCGCGGACCCGGTATATCACCTGGATGTGCACCAACCCGCCATCATTGGTGTCGGGTTGGGGCAGCACCTGTTCCACCTCGACCCGCGGTTCCCATTGCGCCAGCGCGTCGCGGACGGCTTCGGCGAGCAGGCCGAGCAGGTTCGGCGTGATCGGCTCGAAGAGCAGATCCCAGATGCGACAACCGAACTGCGGCCGCATCAGCCGCTCGCCCGGCGCGGTCAGGAGCACGATGCGCATCGATCGTTCGAGGGCGTCGGGGCCGTCGGTGAGCTTGATCGCGCCGGTGTGATCGACGCTCAGCGGCCAGCTGAAGCCCTGGCCGATGAAGGACGCGTCGTACCGGACGGTGTCGTCGACCCGGGCGGGCAGCGATTCGCTCATCAGTTGATCGCCACGATTCCACCCTTGAGGGCGAGCTGGCCGCCGCCGTCGACGGTGGCCATGCCGTTGGCCTTCACGTCGATCATCGTCGCCTGCAGAGCGACCTTCGCGTTGCTCTTCACCTCAACTCCGGCGGTGCCTTCGATGCTGACCTGCGATTGCGCCTTGAGCGTGATCTTGGTGCCTTCGATCGTGACGTTTCCCTGGTTGTCGATCTCGAACTTCGCCTGACCGGCCTTGATCAAGATGGGTTTGCCCTGCGCGACCTCGATGTCGAACCGGTCCGCGCCGAGCCGGAGCTTGTGCCCGCCTCCGGCGAGCATGAGCAGTAAATGCTGGGCATCTGGGCCCGTGCCGTCGCCCATCTCGATGACGTGCCCGAGCCGCGAGGTGATGGTCCGCGTGTTGGACTTGTCCCCCCTCGGACCGGCATGCGGAGGCAGGCTGTTGGCCGAGCTGTACAGACCGCCCAGCACCACCGGATAGCGCGCGTCGCCGCGCTCGAAACCGACGAGCACCTCGTCGTTGACCTCCGGTTGGAACACCGAACCGCGTTGCTTCCCGACACCCAGGCCGACCACCCGGGCCCAGGCGCTTTCGACCGTGCTGCCGGATGCCGCGTACTTCACCTTGACCCGGCCCATCTTGTCCGGGTCTTCCACCTGGGTGACGACGGCCGCCAGCAGCCCGTCGATCTCGAAGCCGGGGTCACGCGCGTGGGGTCCGAGCGTGTCGACGAGACCGCCGGGACGGATGGGGCCCGCGACGAACCGGGTGTAAAACCCGTCCTTCCGGTAGATGTGCTCCACCTGACTGACCACGTAGGTGCCTGACGCCGGGCCCGCCCCGGCGACCTTGACCTTCGTCATGAGCTTGATGTCCGGGTTGACGTGTCCGCGTCCCTTGGCGATGACCGCACTGGAGGCAAGGTCGTTGTACAGCGCCGTCGCCAACAGCTTCGCGTCGGCGCCGTTCTTCGGGTTCAGGTCGAAGGTTGACTGCGTCGACTTCGCCATAGTGGCCGGCTTGGAGCCGACATAGCTTTTGACGAATGTGGACGACGCCGTGGCTGCCGCCTGACTGGTGTTCTCGGAGATGTCCTGCTGGGTGTTGGCATTCCACCCCTTCACCGTCA
>JAOPVG010000620.1 GCA_025966255.1 Jatrophihabitans sp. | reverse complement strand
CGCCGTGCTGCAGCTGACCGACGCCGGCTACACCCAGACGCTGACCCTGCCGGGCGGCAAGGCGGGCAGCAAGAACATCGCCGTCCTGGCCCGGAATCACCGCACCGCGTACATCGGGACGTCGGCCTCGGTGCCGATTCATCTCTCCAACGGCAACGGGTCGGCGAATGTCACGTTCCAGGCCACGCTGTCGTTCGTCTCGCTCGACTTCTGGATCCCCGGCCACGAGAACCAGCATCCGACCGGCCCGGGCAACGCGATCCTCTCGCTGCGGCTCAGCTACACCGACTCGGCCAACCCCGGGAGCTCGTACGGCTTCGATCCGCAGCTGTTGCGGCTCACACTGCCCAGCGGGCGCGTCCTCCAAGCTCGCAACGTCGCCGGCGGCGACAAGATCAGCGACGTGTTCGAGGTGCCGGGCGACTACAGCCACGGCACGCTGCAGATCACTGGGACGGAGAACGTCGACGGCATCACGGTGCAGGTCACCAGCCCGAAGAGCTTCAAGGTGACCATCCCGGCCGGCTGACCGAAGGGCCCAGCCGGGGCGACCCGCGAAGGGTCAGCGGACGAAGGTGTCCAGCGCGACGGCGACGAAGACGAACGCCAGGTAGCTGTTGGACAGGTGGAACAGCTGCATCGGCTTAGCGTCGAGGCCGCGCGCCGTACGCAGGAGCAGTCGGTGCGCGGCGGCCACCAGCGCCGCGCCGGCGCCGATCGCGAGCACGCCGTAGACCCAGCCGGTGGCGATGGGCCACAGCGCGAGCGACGTGAGCGCGGTCAACCAGGCGTAGACGGTGATCTCGCGGGCGACGCGCAGCGGCGACGCCACGACGGGCAGCATCGGCACGCCGGCGTTCGAGTAGTCCTCGCGGTAGCGGATCGCCAGCGCCCAGAAGTGCGGCGGCGTCCAGAAGAACACGACCCCGAACAGGACGAGCGCGGCCCACGACAGGCTGTTCGTGACGGCTGACCAACCGATGAGCACGGGCATGCAGCCGGCCGCGCCGCCCCAGACGATGTTCTGGGCGGTGCGCCGCTTCAGCAACATCGTGTAGACGACGACGTAGAAGGCGATGGCCACGGCAGTGAGCCCGGCGGCCAGCCAGTTGGTGACCGCGCCCATCACGGCGACGGCAACGACGCCCAGGACGATCCCGAAGACCAATGCGCCGCGGGGCGACACCTCGTGGCGGGCGAGCGGACGGTGCCCGGTGCGCCGCATGAGGGCGTCGATGTCGCGGTCGAGGTAGCAGTTGAGCGCGTTGGCGCTGCCGGCCGCGAGCGTGCCGCCGACCATCGTCACCGCCACCACCCACCACTTGGGCAGGCCCCCGGCGGCCAGGATCATGGCCGGCAGCGTGGTGACGAGCAGCAGTTCGATGATCCGCGGCTTGGTGAGCGCCACGTACGCGGCGAGGCGTCCGCGGGTGGGGCGCGGCGCCCGACGAGGCCGGGCCCTGCCGCCCTTCGGGGAGGGTGTTGCAGGTACCTCGTCGCGGCCCGTTTGCACGGGTGCCACCGGGGTCTGCGTCACGGCTTCAGGGTAACCGCCGGGTCCGCCCGGCCCGCAGCCAGGCTCAGGCCCACCCCCGGGTCGCGCGGCCCGTAATGGCCGGGCCACGGGCTTGCCCTCCAGTCCTGCCCCGCAAGGCTGAAGTGGCTACGCTGGCGCTTGGGTAGGACAAGCACATCAACCGGCGCAGACACTGGCCGAAACGACACGATGCGAAGGGACCTGATCGTCCGTGACCGATCCGGAGGCCCGCGTCAAGACGACGCATCCCAGCTGGTGGACCGACCTCGACACGAAGGCAGTCGACACCGCTCGCCTGCTGGCCGCCGACGCCGTGCAGAAGGTCGGCAACGGCCATCCCGGTACCGCGATGAGCCTCGCGCCGCTGGCCCACCTGCTCTACCAGCGCGTGATGCGTCACGATCCCACCGACCCGAACTGGGTCGGCCGCGACCGCTTCCTCATGTCCAACGGCCACGCGTCGCTCACCCAGTACATCCAGCTCTACCTGTCCGGGTACGGGCTCTCGCTGTCCGATCTCGAAGCGCTGCGCACGTGGGGCTCCCGCACGCCGGGCCACCCCGAGTACGGGCACACGGTCGGCATCGAGATCACCACGGGCCCCCTCGGGCAGGGCGTGGCCAACAGCGTCGGCATGTCCATGGCGGCGCGTCGCGAGCGCGGGCTCTTCGACCCGGACCCGGCGTGGGGTGAGTCGCCGTTCGACCACTACATCTACGTGATGGCCGGTGACGGCTGCATGGAGGAAGGCGTGGCCAGCGAGGCGTCCTCGCTCGGTGGGCACCAGAAGCTCGGCAACCTGATCCTCTTCTACGACGACAACCACATCTCCATCGAGGACGACACCGCGGTCGCGTTCAGCGAGGACGTCGTCGCCCGCTACGAGGCCTACGGCTGGCACGTCCAGCGCGTCGACTCCGGCGAGGACGTGGTCGCCCTGGAGAACGCGATCAACGCAGCCAAGGCCGTCACCGACCGGCCGTCGTTCATCGCCGTCCGCACCATCATCGGCTGGCCGGCGCCCACGAAACAGAACACCGGCAAAGCCCACGGCAGCGCCCTCGGCGAGGACGAGATCCGGGCGACGAAGGAAATCCTCGGCTTCGACCCCGACCGGCACTTCGCGGTGGATGACGACGTGCTGGCCCACACGCGCCAGGTCGTCGAGCGCGGGCGGGCGGCGCACGAGAAGTGGCAGGTCGACTTCGAAGTCTGGGCGGCCGAACACCCCGAGAACGCCGCCCTGCACGAGCGGCTGCGCACCCGCACCCTGCCGCAGGGCTGGACCGACGCGCTCCCGACCTTCCCCACGGAGAAGGACGGCAAGCCCAACTCGATCTCGACCCGGTCCGCCTCGGGCAAGGTGCTCTCGGCCCTGGCCGACCCGCTGCCCGAGCTTTGGGGCGGCTCGGCCGACCTCGCCGAGAGCAACAACACCACCATGGAAGGTCAGCCGAGCTTCATCCCGGCCGAGCACCAGACCAAGGAGTGGCCGGGCGGCCCGTACGGCCGCACCCTGCACTTCGGCATCCGCGAACACGCGATGGGCGCCATCGTCAACGGGATCGTCGTGCACGGCGGCACCCGGCCTTACGGCGGCACGTTCCTGGTGTTCAGCGACTACATGCGCCCGCCGGTGCGGCTCTCGGCCTTGATGCAGATCCCGTCGATCTTCGTCTGGACGCACGACTCGATCGGTCTCGGCGGCGACGGCCCCACCCACCAACCGGTCGAACATCTCGCGTCGCTTCGGGCCATCCCCCAGTTCGACGTCGTCCGTCCGGCCGACGCCAACGAGACCGCCGCCGTGTGGCGGGCCACCCTGGAGAAGACGAACGGCCCGGTCGGGCTCGCCCTTTCGCGGCAGAACCTGCCCGTCCTGGACCCGGCCAAGACGGTCGACGCCGGCAAGGGCGGATACGTCCTGGAAGAGGGCTCGTCCGGCATCCCCGAGGTGATCATCATCGCCACCGGCTCCGAGGTGTCGCTCGCCCTCAAGGCCCGCGAGCGGCTCGAGGCCGACGGCACGTCGACCCGCGTCGTGTCCATGCCGTGCGTGGAGTGGTTCCACGCCCAGCCGCGCTCCTACCAGCAGACCGTGCTGCCACCGGAGATCAAGGCCCGGGTGAGCGTCGAGGCCGCCGTGGCCCAGGGCTGGCGTGACATCGTCGGCGACGCCGGCGAGATCATCTCCATCGAGCACTTCGGTGCGAGCGCCGAGGGTGAGGTGCTCTTCGAGCAGTTCGGCTTCACGCCCGACCGCGTTGTGGCCGCCGCCCACGCCGCCCTGGAACGCGCCGGGCTCATTCGCGGTTCCACTACAGGCAACTGAAGCAAGGAGACCAAATCATGAGCGATCCACTGCTCGAGCTGTCCCAACAGGGCGTCTCGATCTGGCTCGACGACATCAGCCGCGAACGCCTGCGCAGCGGCAACCTGAAGGAGCTCGTCGACAAGAAGCACGTCGTCGGCGTCACCAGCAATCCGACGATCTTCCAGAAGGCCCTGGAGAAGGGCGACGCCTACGACGAGCAGGTCCGCGACCTCGCGCTCGGCAAGACCGACGTCGACCAGGCCGTCCGCTTCCTCATGGCCTACGACATCCGATGGGGCTGTGACGTCCTGCGCCCGACCTACGACAGGACGGACGGCCTGGACGGGCGGGTGTCCATCGAGGTCGACCCGCGCCTGGCCCATGACAGCGACCGCACCACCGCCGAGGCGAAGTCGCTGTGGTGGCTCGTCGATCGTCCCAACGCGCTGATCAAGATCCCGGCCACGCAAGAGGGCCTGCCCTCGATCACCAAGTCCACCGCGGCCGGCATCAGCGTCAACGTCACGCTGATCTTCGGCCTGGGCCGCTACGACGCCGTGATGGATGCCTACCTCACCGGGCTCGAGCAGGCGAAGGACGCCGGCATCGACCTGTCGACGATCCGCTCCGTCGCCTCGTTCTTCGTGTCGCGCGTCGACAGCGAGGTCGACAAGCGGCTGGACAAGATCGGCTCTGACGACGCCAAGGCCCTGCGCGGCAAGGCCGCCATCGCCAACGCCCGGCTGGCGTACGAGCGCTACGAGAAGGTCATCGCGTCCGACCGGTGGAAGGCGCTGGCCGACGCCGGCGCCAACGTGCAGCGCCCGCTGTGGGCATCGACCGGCGTGAAGGACCCGACCTACGACGACACCATGTACGTCGTCGAGCTCGTCGCACCCGACACCGTCAACACGATGCCCGAAGCCACGCTGGACGCGGTCGCTGACCACGGCCAGATCCGCGGCAACACGATCGCGGGTACCTACGACCAGTCCCGCAAGGTGCTCGCCGACCTCGAAGCCCTCGGTATCGGCTACGACGACGTCATCGACGTGCTCGAGCAGGAGGGGGTCCAGAAGTTCGAGGACTCCTACGCTCAGCTCGCCGAGAGCGTGCAGCACCAGCTCGACGCCACCGGGAAATGAGCGAGACGGCGGAGACCGCCGCCGAGAGGGAATCGCCGGCTCGAGACACGACGTCCACGGCGGAGCCGGGCGCCGACGTCAAGGACCCGACGCCGCCCGGCGCCGGTCCCGCCACGAACCAGGACGACAGCGGGCCGGCCCGGACGCCCGCTGCCGTCGGGCCCGGCCTGGACGAGTACTCCGGTTCGCAGGGCAATCCCCTGCGCGATCCGGCCGACCGGCGGCTGCCGCGGGTCCCGGAGCCGTGCGCGCTGGTCATCTTCGGCATCGGTGGTGACCTGTCCCGCAAGA
>JAOPVG010000592.1 GCA_025966255.1 Jatrophihabitans sp. | reverse complement strand
CGGGACCGAGCCCACCGAGGAGGTCGACGTGCCCGAGCCACCTGAGTCACACGCCGCGAGACCGACCAGGGCAAACAGGATCACGAAACGGCGCACTGCCCCACTTTCGCATGCCGGCTGACCGGGTCAGGTCAGACGGGCCGGTTACCCTGTGGACAACTCGGACGACGGAGATCGGTGGGCAATGACTCAGCGTGGCGGAGGATTCAGCGGCGGCGGACAGCCGAACATGCAGCAGCTGATGAAGCAGGCACAGAAAATGCAGGAACAGCTTGCGGCGGCGCAAGAGGAGCTGGCCGCCACTGAGGTCACCGGCACGGCCGGCGGCGGTCTCGTGACGGCGACCGTCACGGGCTCCGGCGAGCTCGTCTCCCTCACGATCGACCCCAAGGCCGTGGACCCAGACGACGTCGAGACCCTGCAGGACCTCATCGTCGCTGCGTTCCGCGACGCCAATCGCGCGGTCGGTGAGCTCGCTGCCGAGAAGATGGGCCCGGTCACCGGCGGCATGGGTGGGCTGGGCGGGCTCGGCCTGCCTGGCCTGTAACCGCGCGACACCGGGCGGATCATGTACGAGGGTGCGATCCAGGATCTGATCGACGAACTCGGCCGGCTGCCGGGGGTGGGTCCCAAGAGCGCCCAGCGCATCGCGTTCCACCTGTTGGCGGCCGATGCCGACGACGTCGAGCGGCTCGCGTCGACGCTGCTGCGGGTGAAGAACGAGGTCAAGTTCTGCTCGATCTGCGGCAATGTCGCGCAGTCCGAGATCTGCCGGATCTGCAGCGACGATCGCCGCGACCTCACCGTCATCTGTGTGGTCGAGGAGCCGAAGGACGTCGTCGCCGTCGAGCGCACCCGCGAGTTCCGCGGGCGGTATCACGTCCTCGGCGGCGCGATCAGCCCGATCGACGGCATCGGTCCGGACGACCTGCGCATCCGGGAACTGCTCACCCGGCTGCGCGACGGCGTCGTCACCGAGCTGATCATCGCCACCGACCCCAACCTCGAGGGCGAGGCCACCGCCACCTACCTCGCCCGGCTGCTGCGCCCGATGGGTCTCGAGGTGTCCCGCCTCGCCAGCGGCCTGCCCGTGGGCGGTGACCTGGAGTACGCCGACGAGGTCACCCTCGGTCGTGCGTTCTCCGGGCGTCGCCGGGTCGAATAGCGATGACCGCGCCCGCGGCCGCCCCGCCCAGACATCCCCTGATGTTCTGGGCTGCGGTCGCCGCGGCGTCGCTGGTGGTCGGGGGCGGGGTGCTCGTCGCCGCCCTCGGGTATGCGCAGACGGCCGGGCCCGACGGCGCCGTCCGCGGGTACTTCGCGGCCCTTGCCCGTTCCGACGCACCGTCCGCGCTCGCCTTCGGTGACCTGCCGGTTGGTCCGCACACCCTGCTCACGTCGACCGTCCTGCGCGAGCAGCAGCGCATCGCCCCGATCCGGAACTTGTCGATCGTGTCCATCGCGCGGCAAGGGTCGAACGCGAGCGTGAAGGTCGAGTACACGCTGGCCTTCGGCGGGGACTCCCGGCTGATCAGCGACACCGTGCGCGTCTACCAGCGGGGCGGCAAGTGGCGGCTCGTGCACGCCGCGATCCCGACGCAGCTCGACGTCGTTCGGGGACTGCAGCGGGCGACCATCGTCGGCGCCGGCATCCCGGAGGGGACGTCGCTGGTCTTTCCGGGCGCGGTCCCGATCAAATTCGACACCCCATACCTGCAACTCGACGCCACCCAGGACAGCGTCAGCTTCGCCGCCGGGCCAACCACTCAGGTCGTGGTCGAGGTCAGCAAAGCCGGCAAGTCGGCCGTCGTCTCGGCCGTCACGGCGGCACTGCGCGCCTGTCTCGGCGCCAGCGGGCAGGACGACCGGTGTCCGCAGCCCAACGAGCGGTACGTGCCGCACAGCCTGCGGGGTGCGCTCGTCGGCGCCATCAACGACGACGTGTCGGCCCGGCTCGCGGTGGGTCCGAGCGGGGCGCTGGAGATCACCGGAGACGTCCAGGTGAGCGGGACCTACCGCAAGCTGACGTTCGAGAATCAGACGGTGACCGGGTCGGGCAAACTCCGGCTGCCGATCCGCGCGCGGGCCTACGCCGTCGCCCCACTGCAGCTCACCTGGGATCGACCGTCGTGAAGCGCCTGGGCTGCGCGTTGGCGGCGTTCGTCCTGGCTGCGGCCGGGTTCGCCGGGCCCGCGGCGGCCACGCCCGGCCCGGTCGATGCACCGGAGTACTGGTTCGACAGCTGGCACATCCAGCAGTTGTGGGACTCCGGCGTGCGCGGACAAGGCGTCACGATCGCCGAGATCGACACCGGCGTGAACGCGGCCGTGCCCGAACTGTCCGGTCGGATCCTGCCGGGCAAGGACTTCGGAAGCAGCGGCGACGGACGGGCCGACCGCGAGGTGGCCGAGTTCGGTCACGGCACGGCGATGGCGTCGATCATGGTGGCCCGTCCCGGCCTGCTCGATATCACCGGCCTGGCCCCCGACGCCAAGATCCTGCCGATCGCGGTGCCGCTGAACGGCACGACTGACGCGAGTGTCCCCGACCACCTGCCGGAATCCATCCGCTGGGCGGCGGACCACGGCGCGAAGGTCATCAGCATGTCGCTCGGCGGCAAGCGCAACCCGACGTCGGACAACCAGCCCTGTCCGGCCGACGAGCAGAGCGCGGTGTTCCACGCCCTGCGCAAGGGTGCCGTGGTGATCGCATCCGTCGGCAACACCGGCCCGACCAAGAACACGATCGAGGAGCCGGGCGTGTGCCTCGGCGTCGTGTCGGTGGGCGCGGTGGACGCCGCGGGGATGGTGGCCCAGTTCTCCGGCCGCCAGCCCTACCTGTCGCTCGTCGCGCCGGGCGTGAGCATCCCGTCGCTCAGCCGCGTGGCCGGGCAGGCCTACTCCGGGGACGGCACCAGCCAAGCCACTGCGCTGGTGTCGGCCGCCGCCGCGCTGGTGTGGTCGAAGTACCCGCGGATGAGCGGACGGCAAGTGATCACGCGACTGCTCGCCACCCTCGACGCCCATCGCACGAAGCCGAGCAAGGACTACGGCTACGGGATGCTCGATGCCTACCAAGCAGCCACCGCCAACATTGCGGCCTCTACTCCGAACCCCGTCTACGACCTCGCCCAGCCGTTCCTCGACCGCGACACCGCGTTCATCCAGGGCACTGCACCGAAGCCGCCCAAGGCCGCCGCCAAGAAAGTGGCGCCCACCGGCGAGTTCGCGATCGGCAATGCCCCGCGGGTGACGACCCAGGTCAAGACCGGCGTCGGGATCGCTGGGGCCGGCCTGCTCGCCCTCGTAGTGCTGTTGGTCGTGATGGTGCGCCGCCGCCGCCAACGCGCCGCCGCGCTCGCCGCCCTGCCGCCCGTCGCCGGACTCCCGCTGGGGCCGGGCTGGGACACCTGGCCGGGGCTGCCGCCGCCGCCGACCGTGC
>JAOPVG010000350.1 GCA_025966255.1 Jatrophihabitans sp. | reverse complement strand
GCCGGATGATCACCTGGTCCGTCGGCGAGGTGGTCGACGTCGAACGCATCGGTGTCGCCGTCGTGATCAGCGTGCCCGGCGGGGAGAAAATGGCCCGCAAGACCACCAACGGCCGGCTCGGCATCCTGGGCGGAATCAGCATCCTCGGCACGACGGGGATCGTCCGGCCGTTCTCCACCGCCTCGTGGCGCGCGAGCGTCATGCAGGCCGTCTCCGTCATGGCTGCCCAGGGCGAGAAGACGCTCGTCCTGTGCACCGGAGGCCGCACCGAACACGCCGCCCGGCGCCTGCTGCCCGACCTCGACGAGGTCTGCTTCGTCGAGGTCGGCGACTTCACCGGCGCCGCGCTACGGGTCGCCGCCGAGTCCGGGCTGCGGGAGATCGTGTTCGTCGGCATGGCCGGCAAGCTCACGAAACTGGCGAGCGGGGTGCTGATGACCCACTACACCCGCTCCAAGATCGACACCGAACTGCTCGCCGTGATCACCGCCGCTACGGGTGCGCCGCCGGCAGCGGTCGAGGAGGTGGCGGTCGCTAACTCTGCGCGGCACGCCTACGAGATCTGGGAACGCGAAGGCGTCCTGGGTGTCGCCGGCGCCGACCTGTGCCGGCGGGTGGCCGATATTCTGATCCGCTTCACCGAGCACCGGATGCGCGCCGACGTCGCCCTCGTCGACTTCACCGGACGGGAACTGGTCGCGTCCTCGGGCCGGTGGGCGGCATGACCGTCACGGTGATCGGTGTATCGGCGGCCGACACCTTGAGTGCCGACGCGATCGGCGCGCTGCAGTCGGCCCGCCTTGTGGTCGGATCACGCGACAACCTCGCGCGGGCCGCCATCGGCGACGACGTCGAACGCATTGAACTGGGCCCGCTGGCGCCCGCCATCGACCGGCTGCGTTCCAGCGATCTACCGGCTGCCGTCGTCGCCAGCGGCGACCCCGGCCTGTTCGGGATCGCCCGGGTCCTGCGCGAGAGCGGCATCGACGTCCGCGTCCTGCCTGCCGTCTCATCGGTGGCCGCTGCGTTCGCCCAGGTCGGGCTACCCTGGGACGACGCGGTCGTGGTGTCGGCCCACGGTCGTGACCTGAACCCCGCGCTGAACGCGTGCCGGGCGTTCGAGCGTGTCGCCGTCCTCACCGCGCCGGGCAGCGGTGCGGTCGAACTCGCCCGGGGACTGCGGGGCTGGACCCGCGAGCTGGTCGTCGCCGAACGCCTCGGACTGGCGCAGGAGCGGATCACGCGAAAGCCGGCGGCCGAGATCGCGATGCTGGACGCCGACGCGTTCGCCGCCCCCCACGTCGTCCTCTGCCTGGCCCCGAACTCGGTGTCGACAATGCGTCGCGACAACCAACCCGCCGCCGCACCCACGGCCGGCTGGGCCCTCCCCGAGACCGCGTACGCCCACCGCGACTCGATGATCACCAAGGCGGAGGTCCGCGCCTACGCCGTCGCCCGACTACGCCCCCGGCTGGGTCGCCTCGTTCTCGACATCGGCGCGGGAAGCGGGTCCGTCGGCATCGAGTGCGCCGCGCTCGGGGCGGCCGTCCTGAGCGTCGAACGCGATGCGGACGCCTGCCGTCTCATCGCCCAGAACGCTGCAAGTCACGGCGTGCAGATCCGGGTCGTCGAAGGCTCGGCTCCCGAGGTGCTCGATGACCTGCCCGACCCCGACGCCGCCTTCGTCGGCGGCGGTGGGCTGGACGCCGTGCGCGGGGTCGTGCGGCGGCACGTGCACACCGTCGTCGCGGCCTTCGCGGCCCTGGACACCGCGATCGCGGCGCATCGCCTGCTGGCCGATTCCGGCTATCACGTCGAGGGCACACAGCTCTCGGCCGCGCGCCTGTCCGAGCTGCCCGGGGGTTCGCTGCGGCTCGCCGCCATCAACCCGGTCGTGGTCCTGACCGCGGAGCTCGCATGAACAGCGACGTCGGACTGATCGCGGTCACCGCCGCCGGCCGAGAAATCACGCACCGACTCGCGGCAGCGTTGGGGAAGCGGGCAACCGTCCTGGACGGGCCGACAGCAGCCGACGGACTGCGGCGGGCCTGGCACGACTGCGGAGCAGTCGTCGCGGTTCTGGCCACCGGCGCCGTGGTCCGCGTCCTGGCCCCGCTGATCGCGGCCGGTACGAAGTCCGACGACCCCGCTGTCGTCACGATCGACGACGCCGGCCGGTTCGTGACGCCGGTACTCGGCGGTCACGCCGCCGGCGCGAACCGCCTCGCCCGGGAACTCGCCGACGTGCTCGGCGCGATCGCCGTGGTCACGACCGCGACCGACGCCACCGCGCTGCCCGGGCTGGACGAGCTGGGCTGGCCGGTCGAGGGCGACGTCGCCGGCGTGACGCGCCGCCTGCTCGACGGTGAGCCGGTCAGCATCTGCGCCGAGGAGCGCTGGCCGCTACCGGCCTTCGGCCCGGGCGCAGCGATCCACCTCCGTCCTCCGCGCCCCGAGGACGCGGTGGTCGTCACCGACCGCACCGACGTCCACGGTCAGGTCACGCTCCGGCCGCCCTCCCTCGTGGCCGGGATGGGCGCGAGCCGCGGCGTCGGCGCCGACGAGGCGCAGGCGCTCCTGGAGGACGCCCTCGCCGGCGCAGGTCTGTCGCTGGGGTCGATCGCCGCGATCGCCACGGCCGACATCAAGGCCGACGAGGCCGGGCTGATCGAACTCGCCCACCGCCTCGGCGTCGCGTTCGTCACCCATCCCGCCGCGGCTCTGGAGCAAGTGGACGTGCCCAACCCGAGCGAGGTCGTGCGCGCCGCCGTCGGAGTGCCGAGCGTCGCCGAGGCCGCGGCGCTGCTCGGGATCCACGGACGCATGGGCGAGCTGCTCGTACCGAAGCGGGCGTCGGCGATGGCGACGGTGGCGGTCGCCCGGCACGCCCCCCGCGGGCGGCTCGCGATCATCGGCCTCGGCCCGGGCTCGCCCGACCTGCTCACAGCCGCCGCCCGCAAGGAGTTGCGCCGCGCTGAAGTGCTCGTCGGCCTCGACCAGTACGTGAACCAGATCCGACACCTGCTGCGTCCGGGCACCGAGGTAGTCGCCTCCGGGCTCGGCGCGGAGGAGGAGCGGGCCCACGGCGCGGTCGAGCGCGCCCGGGCCGGCCATGCGGTCGCGCTGATCGGGTCCGGGGATGCCGGCGTCTACGCGATGGCCTCACCGGCGCTCGAGGCGGCCGACGACTCCATCGACGTGGTGAGCGTCCCGGGAATCACCGCCGGCCTGGCTGCGAGCGCAGTCCTCGGCGCACCGCTCGGACACGATCACTGCTACCTGAGCCTGTCCGACCTGCACACGCCGTGGGAGGTCATCGAGCGTCGGGTGCGCGCGGTGGCCGAAGCTGACCTCGTTCTCGTCTGTTACAACCCGCGCAGCGCCACCCGGAACTGGCAACTCGCCCGGGCACTGCTCCTGCTGTCCGAGCACCGTCCACCCGACACCCCGATCGGCGTCGTCCGCAACGCGACCCGTCCCGACGAGAGCTCGTCGATCACCGCGCTGGGCGCATTCGACCCGACCGTCGTCGACATGTACAGCCTGGTCATCGTCGGCTCCAGCCGCACGCGTGTCGTCGGCGGGCGGATGGTCACCCCGCGCGGATACCGGTGGACAACATGAAAGCGACGCTCCGGGCTCGCATCGGGGCCTGCCAGGGCTGCGGCGCCTGCTTGCTGACCTGTCCAGCGCACGCCATCCGCCCCGGACCGCCCGGCGGCAACCGCGGCCTGCAGGTGCTCGCCACCTGCACCGGCTGCGGAGAGTGCATCGAGATCTGCCCCGTCGATGCCATCGATCTCGTGCCTTCACCGGAGGACACGCCATGACCGAGACAGCGATGGAGTTCCCCGGCCGGTGGACGCGCGCCGAACGTTCCCGCCTCGCCGGGGTCGTGGCCGCGGTGGTCACGCTGCACATCGCCGGGTGGAGCCTGTACCTCTGGCAGTCCCACGACCTGTCCGCGTCGGCCGGCTTCGCGGGCGCGGGCACGCTCGCCTACGTGTTGGGCATGCGGCACGCGTTCGACGCCGACCACATCGCCGCCATCGACGACACGACCCGGCTCATGTTGCTGCGCGGCAAGCGACCCGTCGGCGTCGGGTTCTTCTTCGCCATGGGCCACAGCGCCGTCGTGCTGATGCTCGCGC
>JAOPVG010000500.1 GCA_025966255.1 Jatrophihabitans sp. | reverse complement strand
TGCGGCCGGGGCGGCGCTGGCACTGGCCGGCGCCGGCCTGACGGCCACTGCGATCATCGCGACAACGGCCACTTCGGCGCAGGCCACGACGCCCGGCACCCCTGGCACGCCCCAGGCGCCCACGAGTGTGTACACCGAGGACTTCGAGAACGGCCCCGCGACCAGCCCGATCCTGCACCTGGACCAATACACCGGCGCCACGGGGCAGAGCTACACGGCCGATCCGGGTTGGCTGACCGGATGCAACGGCTGGCTCGCCGCCGCCGAGCAGGACACCGACCCGGCAGCGCAGGAGGCCGACTGCGCAACCCAACCCACCAACGGCCGACTGTTCTGGAACGAGACGCAGCAGCTGGCCGAAGCCTTCGGGATCTTCCACGGCGAATCGGCCGCTGGGGCCGCTGACAACCACGCCGTCTCGGCCTTGACCTCGTCGGTGCCGCCAGCGGGCAGCGTGGAGTTCGGCACGGCGACCAACATTGCCTTGCCGACGAGCAGCCGGTTCCTCGCGTTCAGCGTTGATGTGGCCGCGGACTGCTTGGTGCCGCCGCCGTTACTGCAGTTCTCGCTCGTCAGCCCCGGTGGTGCGCAGACGCCCGTCGGGAGCCAGATCAATGGCTGTGCCGGCAGTACGCCGGTCAGCGTGCCGGCGATCGCGGTCGCCGGGGCCCGCGTGTTCAACGTCGGCACCCACACGACGGACGCGGCCGTCCTGTTCAGTGGGGCGTCCGTCGGAATCCGCATGGTCAACGACAACGCCAGCCCGACCGGCAACGACCACGCGTTCGACAACATCCACGTGCTGGATGTGACACCCCAGCTGGACCAGTCCTTCAGCCCGACCCGGCTAGGGACCGGCCAGTCGACGACCCTGACATTCACGATCACCAACACCAGTGAGCTAGGGGCCAAGAACGGCTGGTCGTTCACCGACGCGCTGCCCGATGGTGTGACTGTGTCCGGTGCCGCCACGACCACCTGCCCCGAGGGTGCCGTGACCGCCGCCCCAGACGCGTCGACGGTGTCGGCAACCGGGGATCTGTCGACCGGCATGTCCTCGTGCTCGGTGTCGTTTCCGGTGACCGCCAGTGTGGCGAGCACCTATACCAGCGGCCCGTCGAATCTGACGAGCCTGGGCGGACTGAACCCACCGGCCGATACCAGCGTGCAGTTCCTGCCGACGGTCGACCTGCACGTGCGCAAAACCGCGAGCAACGATCACTATGCACCCGGGCAGTTGTTCACCTACACGCTCGTGGTGACAAACAACGGACCGGACACTGCGAGCGGGGTCACCGTGGCCGATCCGCTGCCGGCCGCCCTGGCCGGCGGCTCGTTCACCTGGACATGCTCAGGCTCGGGCGGCTCGACGTGTACCCCCTCCGGCGGCGGAGACATCGATGACAGCGCAGTCGTCGCGGCGAACACAAGCGTTGTCTACACGGTCACCGGCACGGTGCCGGGCGCCACGACCGGCGACCTGAGCAACACCGCGACCGTGACGCCACCGGCGGACAGCGTCGACACGGGCTGCACCCCCGACTGCGCATCGACCGTGACGACGCCCGAGCAGGCCGCGGCGCTGACGCTGGTCAAGTCAGTGACACCGAACGATCCCATTCAGCCCACGGCCGGCCAGCAGGTCAACTACTCCTTCCAGGTCACCAACAGCGGCAATGTGCCGCTCACCGGCCTGACGATCAACGACGCGCCGTTCACCGGCACGGGCGAGCTGTCGGCGATCACCTGCCCGGTGACAACATTGGTGGCGAGCGCGCAGACCACCTGCACCGCGAGCTACCCCGTCACCCAACTCGACATCGACCGCGGCGGCATCGACAACAGCGCGACCGCGAGCGCGACACCGCCGCTGGGGCCGCTCGTGAGCTCCGCTCCCGCCAGCGCGCACGTCTCGTTCGCGCCGGGCCCGGCGCTGACCCTGACCGAGATGCCGAACCCCAGCACTATCCACCGGGCAGGTGACGTGGTGAGCTACTCGTTCACCGTGACCAACACCGGCGACGTCACCCTGACCGACTCCGCAATCATCGTGGGCGCGTTCTCCGGCACCGGCGCGCTGAGCCCGACCTGCCCGGCCGCGGCCGCGTCGATGCCGCCGGGGGCCGTCGTCACCTGTACCGCGAGCTACACCGCCACCCAGGCCGATATCGACGCCGGCACGATCACCAACACCGTCACCGCGCACGCCAGCTTCGGCCAGCAGGCGGTGACCTCGGACCCGGCGACGGCCGCCGTGGCCGCGCCACCGGACCCGGCGCTGCGCCTGATCAAGCGCGCCACCGTCGACCCGGCCGCCGACCAGAACAGCGCCAGGATCGGCGACAGCATCAGCTACACGTTCCTGGTAACCAACTCCGGCAACCTGACCCTGACCGCGATCGGGGTCACCGACCCGAGCCTCGGCCGCGTCGCGTGCCCGATCACGACGTTGCCCCCCGGAGGCGACGAGACCTGTACCGGCGACGAGACGCACACCGTGACCGAAGCCGACGTTGCCGCTGGCTCGGTGCAGAACACGGCCACCGCACGGGCGGCTACGCTGCGAGGCGGGCTAGCGGTCAGCTCGGCCGACGCGTCGACGACAGTCGACACCGCGCCACCGGCACCGACGGCACCACCGGCACCGGCACCGACGGCACCGGCCACCCCGCCGCTGGCCATGACCGGTGTCGACATCCTGCTCCCCGGTGGCCTCGGCCTCGGGGCGCTCGTGCTCGGCATGGTGCTCGTGGTGGGCGCACGGCGCCGCGGCACCCGCTAGCCGAATCCCACTCCATGGCGCCTTAACCCGGGGTTCCGGACGACGTCGTCCCGTGCTTATCGATCGCACGCTCATCGGGGTAGTTGTGGAGGGGCGAAGCCTCCAGTAGGTCCGGGTAGGACGAGTTGGGGATTCACGCGGATTTGTTGGCAGACCGAATCGCGCTTGCAGCATCAGGCGGCGGCAGTCCTCATGGGACTCCGTCGCCGCTTCATTTCATGGGCCCCGAGGACGCATGCAGGCGGAAGACGTCGAGATCGTCGACTACCACTGAGGAGCAGACAGCATGAGCACCCCATCATGACGCCCATCCATCCCGGCGAGGTTCTCGCCGAGGAATACCTCGCCCCGCTCGGCATCACACAGCACAAGCTCGCGGTTGCCATCGGCGTGCCGCCACGGCGGATCAACGAGATCGTGCACGGCACCCGCCGCATCAGCGCCGACACCGCCCTGCGACTGGCCCGCTACTTCGGAACCTCCGAGCGCTACTGGATGAACCTCCAAGGCCGCCACGACATCGAGATCGAACGCGATCGCCTGGCCGGCGCGCTCGACGACATCCGCCCCCTCGCCAGCGCCTGACTGGCCCGGTTGGCGACCCGCATGCAGCCTCGGCGTATGCCATCTAGGCCCATCGGGCCATGAAGATCGAGCGCACTCGTCCGCCGCGTCGCGCGCGCGCCGATCCGTCGCTATCTGAACGCCGATACAGGGTGTTGTCGACGTCGCCGACAGCGGCATGTCGGATCGTCGTGGAAGCGTTACTGAAGCGGTGAATCCGCAGGGCGGGCGACTGTCCCAGCCTGCGGGTCCGGTCAGGGGCTGGGCTGCGCCTCGATATCGCGGATGATGTCCGCCGCCGGGACGGTGCCGACGGCAACGGCCACGAGACCGGATAGGTAGCGGTCGAAGATGCCGACGTTGGCGGCCGACAGATCGAGCACGATCGCATCGAGCGCGTCGTCGGCGAACAGCCCGAGTGGGAGGGTGGCGAGCTCGATCCCGGTGCGCAGCCGCACTTCGCCGGTGTCGTAGTCCATCTCGAAGGTGGCACTAAGAAGCCCATGATTGGCGCGGTGCAGATACTCGGCCATGCGGTCGATGTCACCGGGCGGGGCGTCGACCGGCGCCAGTGAATAGAAGGCGAACGTGGCCGTGTCGTCGTTGGTGATGGCGAGCGCCGACCACTGCCCGTCGCTGCCTGCGATGTTCAGCGTGAACCCGCTACCGTCGTCCAGTTCCGCTGCCGACCAACCGTTCCCGCCGTATACCCGGGCTGCGGCGCTCTGTAGCAGACCGGTCATCGACGCGGCCGCGTGCCGGTCTCGGCGAGGCGGCGGGCAACCTCGTGCTCGAGGAATTCGAGATTCGCGATCTGTGCGGGATCGTTCTGGTCCACCGCGGCGAGGATCGAGTGCAGCTCCGGGACCGACGCCTTCGTGACCTTGTCGACGAAGGCCTTGTCGATCTGTTGCGCCCCGCCTTTGCTCTTGCTCGTACCCGCCGCCTTGGCGGCGGCTTTCTCGGCCCGCTTCTTTTTGTCCTCCGTCGTCCTCGGCAGCTGGCCCGCGCCGATGCCCTCGGCGGCGAGGTCTTTTCGAACGTTCGCATAGGACTTTTCGATGCTGTCCGAACTGCGGACCATGTGCTTGAGAGACGCACCCGTCCCGCGGTCACTCCTACCGCCGTACTGCAGCGCGTTCTTCGAGGCAATCAGTTCCTTGGAGTCGGCGTGCTTTGCCTTCATGGCGTCGACTTCCTTACCGATCTTCTCCGGGAGGCCGGCGAGCGCCTTTGCGGTGTCCCCCGGCACAGCGATCACCTTGTCGAGGAAGCTCTTGTCCTCCTTCGGCCCGGTCGGCTTCTTCTCGGCGCCCAATGCGGACGACACAGCCTCCTTCGCGGCGTCGATCTTCTCTGTGACCGTCTTCGGGTCGCCCTCGGCGTCCAAGCCCTCGAGGATCTTCGCGCGCAGTTCGTGCAGCCGCATCGTCTCGATCTCGGTGGAGGTGACGGCGTAGTCCATCAGAATTTTCTTCGCATAGGGCAGTTTGTGTTTCTGCGCCGCGACGATCAGGATGTCGACCGAACTGCCGATGTCGTACTTGATGACGTCGCGGGAGGCGCCCTCTTCGTGCTTGACGCCGTGCGCCTTCTTGGCCGTCGACGACCGGCTCTCGCCGACGGCGTCGTAGATCACGTGGCCGAGTGAGTGGGCGAAGCCAGCAATCGTGACAGTCGCCTTGGCGGCCATCGGGACACCGAAGCCGCCCGCGCTCGCGAGCTCGGCGATGTGCAGACCGACCATCGTCGAGTCCTTGGCGATCGAGAAGCCCGCCTTCTCCACCAGTTGGGCGTTGCGCAAGTTGACGCGATTGATGGAGGCGGCCAGCGGGGCCTTGCCGCCCAGCACCGCCTCGTCCACCGACTGGACGCCAGTGGCCAGCCGCGTCGACACCGGGATGAGATCCAGCGTGCCGTCGATAACGCCGAGCACCGAGGCGATCAATCCGACGATCGGCAGGGCGGAGCCGGCCTCCATGACGACGCTGCCCGCCCCTCCGAAGTTCTGAACGCCGTCGCGGGCCGCGAGCAGGGCGGTACGGGTGAGAGCCGTGGCCGAGGACGCAGCCCCGACGGCCTTCTGGGTGGCGACGAGTTTCGCGCCGGGCTCAGCGGTGCCGCGCTTGATGTCGGTCAACGTCGACACGAGGCTCAACAGATCGGAGACGAAGGTCAGCACCTGACCGAGGCCGATGGTGCTCGTCCCGACCAGCTCGCTGACCTCCGAACCAGTGCCCTCGCTGGCCCCAGCCCCGACCACGCCTTGGGTGCCGAACTTGGTGCCCTTCCCCACCAGGGTGGCGCCCGTGCCGGCCTGGCCGATGTAGTCCTTCGCGTCCTCGAGATGCTCGTTGGGGCCGTACTTCTCGTCCTTGGCCTTCCCATCGGCCGCGGCCTTGACTCGGGCCTGCTCGCCGGCGCCGACGTGCCGCTTCGAAGATTTGCCCGAAAGCTTGTCGGCGGCCTTGGATGACGCCTTCGCCTTGTCCATCTCTGCGGCGACCGCGGGATCCTGACCCTTGCTCTCGGCGGCTCGTCCCGCGGCGCGGTCGAGAGCGCGTTTCTCGTTGACCTTCTTGACCGCCTTCTCGGGGTCGAGCGGTGCGCCAAAGGCCTTCTCGTTGTCCTCCAGCATTGTCGCGACGTCGCTGTGCTCCTCCGCCATGCCCTGTTCGCGTAGCTCGCGGACCTCGCGCAGCGCCTTGTCGAAGTCGTCGAAGCGCAGCGGCCGGAACGCGCGAATATTCACCGGGGCGCGCTGCCAGACGAGGTCGGCGGCGCGCTCCTCGGCGAGTTCTGCCTCGGCCTCGTCCTGCTCGGTACCGACGCCTTGGGTCACCCGCGCCCGTATTTCCTCGCGGGCCTTGCGTTCGCGCTCGAGCCAGGACTTGAACTCCTTCTCGAGGGCAAGGTGCTCGGCCAACTTGTCGGTCTTCGCGCCGGCACCGCCCGCGCCGTAGCCGGCCTTGATCTTGCCGCTGACTTCCTTGTTGGTCCTGTTGACGCTCTTGGCTTCGAGCCGGACCTGCGCATCCTTGGCCTTCATCGCCGCGCGCGCCTCGATGATCTCTTTCTTCTTCGCGGCTGTCGCCGCGTCCTTGGTCTTTGTCTCCGAGCTCTTCGTGAAGGGGTTCCAGTCGCGCCGGATGGTCTGCCCACCTGCGTCCTCAGGACCGCCTGCGGGCACCCGGCGGGCCGGCTGCGGCGTGCGCCTCAGCGCGGTGACCACGTTGGCCGCGACGCCGACGGCCTCGGCCGGATCGTCGACGCGACGGACGTGCGACGGACTCGCCGCGGTAGGGCGGCTCAATCCAGGCACCGCGACCGTCGTGGTGCGGGCCGGATCTTGGTCCGGCTGCTTCCGGGTGGTCGACTCGTGGTCAGCTGCCCGAGCCGAGCGGTGGGTCTTGCGGTTTCCGGCCGGATGATCGAATTCCACGGAACACCTGTCTCCACCTAGTGCCTGCCACCCACATGCGCGCGGGTTAGCGTACGCGCGCCGGACCCATCCGTCGATCATCAGCGCATCTGATCAATCAGCGCATCGGTTGAGGCTCAGCTTTCGAGGCTCAGCGCCTCGGATGGGGTCCCCGTGCGCACGGGCGCGGTGTTCACGACTTCGCCGGCGCGCAGCACGTGACGTACCTGCCCCAGCACCACGCTTACGTCGTCAGTGAGATCGTCGCCGAGCCGTAGATAGCTGCTTCACGAATGCCACTGTGCCAGCGTCACCTTGTTGGCCAACGCAGCGACGCCGAGTGGTGCGCCAAGACGATCACTGAGCATGCGATAGGCGTGCGATACGAGGCGGTACCCGGCGGTCAATCACGGTCATCCGCCGAGTCCTCCGAGACAGCAGACGGCCCGGAATCACTGGGATTCCGGGCCTGATCGTCCTCAGACGCTGGATTTTGGGAAGCTGATGTTCTGCCATTGAACTACGCCCGCAAACCCGCCAGACAATACCCGAGGGTCCCTGGTCCGGGACCTCAGATCGAGCGGCTCAGCCACCGGACCCGCCCCGAAAGACGCGCGCGGCTTCGGCCAAGCGCGCATGCGTATCGCGCATCGCCGGCATTGGCGGCAGGTACT
>JAOPVG010000454.1 GCA_025966255.1 Jatrophihabitans sp. | reverse complement strand
TCGCCACCTCGCTGTCCGTCAAGCCGCTGCTGCAGATGGTCGAGGGGCAGATCGTCCCGCTCGAGAAGGTACGCACCTCCACCCGGGCCGTCGCCCGACTCGTCGAACTCACCGTCGCCGCGGCCGGTACCGGGCCGGTGGATCTCGCGGTGCACCATCTCGCAGCCGCCGAGCGCGCGACCGCGCTGGAAGCTCAGCTGCGCTCAGCACTCCCGCAACTGGGCGAGTCCCGCGTCGCGGAACTCGGTGCGGTCATCGGCGCGCACCTCGGTCCGGGCGTGCTGGGAACCGTACTCGTCCGACGGTGACCAGGGTTGAGTGGCGGGGGTGAGCCCCACGGGTTGAGCCGCGCGGCTCAGGTGTGGGTGAACGATCCGTACGTCGTCGAACTCGGATCCCAGATGCGCTGCATGTCGACGCCCTGCGAGGGGTCGATCGCGGCCACCGACATTCCCGGGCCCGTGTAGATGCCGACGTGGTAGACGTCGCCCTGGGCGTCGTGCGTGAACACGAGGTCGCCCGGCACGGCCCGCGAGGCCGGGATGAGACGCGCACCGGTGTACTGGTCCTCCGAGATGCGCGGCGTGGTGAATCCGAACATGCGGTAGCTGTACAGAACCAGCCCGGAGCAGTCGAACTTGTTCGGTCCGGTGGCCCCCCAGACGTACGGCTGGCCGATGTGCTTCTTCGCCTCGGCCACGACCTTCGTGTTCAGGGCCGGCGTGGTCACGGTTCCGGTGCCGGCGCTGCCGCGAGTGTCCAACGACTTGCAGCCGAGGAATTGGTTGCTGCCGAGGCCGACGTTCACCACCCAGATGCAGCCGAGGTGCGCCCCGACCGAGACCGGCGTGAGGATGTCGAACGCCGACGAAGCGCCGGCCGCGGTGGGCCGTGGCGCCGGGTAGGACCGCGTGGCGGCGGTGACCTTGGATCTCCCGTCCACGTACAGGACGACGACGCTGGGCCGGGACACGTAGTCCGGGTCGGTCGCCCAGCCGGTCAGGTGGATCGAGCTGCCATTCGCCGAGGCACGGCTGATCGAACCGCGTGGGCTCTGGGCGGCGACCTGGCTGGATGACAGCGTCGTGCCGAGTGGCGTCGGGACGCATTTCAACACCGTGCTCCTGCCCCAGCCGACGTTGAGCGCGGCCACACAGACGGTGTGCCGACCGCTGGGAACGGGGATGGTGAGCCGGAAACCCGGCGTCGGGCCGGTCTGGTACTTGTTCGTGACCGCTGAGTTGGCCACTGATGTCACCGTGATCGCTTTGGCCACCTCGCGTCCATCTACGAGCCCGGTGACCCTGAGGTTTGATTTGAGCGCGTCGGGATCGGTGGCCCAGCCGCTCATGCGCAGTCCGCCCGACACAGCCGCGACTGAACTCACCGATCCGAAGGAGTCGTGTGGGAGGGGGGGATTGGCGGCCGCAGAGCCGGCGCCGACGGCGGTGCTCGCGGCGACGCAACCGGCGAGGGCGGCGACGGCGACACCGAGGCGGCGGACGGTGTGGGCCGGCCGAGCGGTGTCGAGGGGGGTCGTGCGCATGGATACGGTCCTTTCGCGCTGCCCCCGGGCGGTGCTCTGTGCACCTCGCTGCACAGTACCCGCCGTAAAGCCTGCGTAAAAGTGGGAGGGCGGAACTACGCGAAGTTGCTCGACCTGCCCCGCTTTGACCGCAGTCGCCTTGACGGGCACCTGTCCGCACAGCTAGAACGGCGTGCGAGCTACGTGGTGTTCGCCGCGGGCTCGCGATCAGTAGGAGAGAACATGCAGGGAACGGTCAAGTGGTTCAACGCCGAGAAGGGCTTTGGATTCATCCAGCCTGACGACGGGTCAGCGGACGTGTTCGTCCACTACTCGGAGATCCAGGCAGATGGCTACAAGAGCCTCGACGAGAACCAGCGCGTTGAGTTCGAGGTTGGTCAGGGCCAGAAGGGTCCGCAGGCCCAGGGCGTCCGTCCGGTCTAGCGCGCACAACCCGGGCGGCCGGGCCGGTACCGGCCGCTCGGGATCTCACAACGTCTTCGTGTGCTGAGGGCGCCCCCGGGCGCTAGCACGGGCGTCTGACATCCGCGTCTCGCCCGTGCACAACAGCATTCGTCGTCCACAGGCATGCCGATCGGTCGGTGCCGCGCCCGCGCGCTGCCTAGCGTCCTGCTGGTGCGAGTGGAGAGGCCGCGACCGCGCGGCGAATCCGGAAGAGTCGCTGCGCGCGTCCGTGGCCTGCTGAGCGAGCACGAGGCTCACTCCGGGCGGGTGCTGCCGCCCGTGGTCGAATTCCCGGCCGAACCGTTGTCGTCGTCCTCCTTCGGGGCCGACGGTCTTTCCGCGCCGACGTGGTGGCGGCGACTTGCGGCGCGGGTGCCGGTCCGGCTCGATCCCGGGCGACGCGCGGCGGTGGCGGTCGGGCTCGCGGTGTTGGTGGCGGCTGTGGCCACCGGGGTGTGGCTGATGTCGGCGCGGCCGCGGGCCATGGCCGTGTCGGCCGCGGCACCCACGGTGCCCGGGTCCTCGCCGCTGATCCGGTCGGGTGGGTCTACGGGTCCGTCGCCGGCCGGGAGCGTCTCGTCGCCGGGCTCGGTCTCGTCGTCGCCGGCTGTCGTGGTCGTGGACGTCGCCGGCAAGGTGCGCCATCCCGGCCTGTACCGACTGACGGTCGGCTCTCGGGTCGACGACGCGCTCAAGGCCGCGGGCGGCCCGTTGGCCGGGGTCAACCTGAGCAGCCTCAACCTCGCGGCGAAGGTTGTCGACGGGCAGCAGATCGCGGTCGGTCTGGCCGGCGCCGGGGGCGGGGTCGGTGGTGCCGGCGGAGCGCCGCCGGGCGGCGGCGGGTCGGCGGGTGGTGGTGGTGCGGCTGGTGCGCCGGTCAACCTGAACACGGCATCGCTGGATCAACTGGAGACACTGCCCGGCGTCGGGCCGGTGCTCGGTCAGCACATCCTCGATTGGCGCACCGCGCACGGCAGCTTCACCACGATCGACCAGTTGCGCGACGTCACCGGGATCGGCGACGTCAAGTTCGCGAACCTCCGGCCACAGGTGACGATATGACGCGCCTCGCGGCGCCCGCGGCCGAGCCGACCGGGCAGCGGCGGCCGCTCGATGTTCGGCTCGCAGCGGGGGCCGGCTGCGCCTGGCTCGCGGTGTTGTTCTGCGTCGACGCGGACGCCGACACGACCTTGGTCGTGGCGCTGGTGGCGGGGCTGCTCGGCGTCGTCGTCCTGGTCGTCGGCCGCCGACGCCTGCGCGGCGCTGCTGCTCTGGCGCTCGCCCTGTTCAGCGTGGCGCTGGTACTCCTTCCGCTGGCCGGCCGGATCGCGCATGCCCGCGCGTCGCCGCTGGCCCAGTTGGCGAGCCGGCATGCGTCCGTCACGCTCGAGCTGACGGTGACGGCAGATCCGCGGCGCCTGGCCGCAAAGGGTCCGGCCGGATCGTCCCGGGTGGCGGTTGAGTCGTCGGCCGACGCCGTACGGTCCGGGCCGTCGTCGGCATCGGTGGACGGTTCCGTGCTCGTGCTGGCCGACGCGGAGAGTTGGCGCGACATCCTGCCCGGCCAACGGGTGCGGCTCGACGGGTCGCTGCAGCCCGACCTGAACGCCGGCGCGCTGTCGGTCACCCTGTTCGCCCGCACCGACCCGCTGCTGGTCGGGCAGCCGCCGTGGTGGCAGCGGGCCGCCGGGTCGGTCCGCTCGGCCCTGCGCGCGGCGGTGGTCGGGCTGCCGCCGGACGTGCGCGGGCTGTTGCCCGGACTCGTCGACGGCGACACCGCGAATCTCGACCCAGTGCTGGCCGAGCGGTTTCAGCTGGCCGGGCTGACGCACCTGGTCGCGGTGAGCGGCACCAACTGCTCGCTCGTCATCGGGGCGGTGTTGTTGGTGCTGCGCCGGGCGCGGGTCCGGCCGTGGCTGTGCGCAGTGGTGGGCGGCGTTGTGCTGCTGATGTTCGTCGTGGTGGCGCGGCCGTCGCCGAGCGTGCTGCGGGCCGCGCTTATGGCCGTCGTGGCGCTCATCTCGCTCGCCTCCGGGCGGCCGCGGGCGGCGCTGCCCACGCTGTCCGTCGTCGTCTTGGGGCTGCTGTTGTGGGATCCGACGCTCGCCGGCAGCGCCTCGTTCGCGATGTCGGTGTTGGCGACAGGAGCGCTGGTCGTCATCGCCCCGGGCTGGGCGCGGGTGCTGCGCGCGCGTGGTGTCCCGCTGGGGATCGCCGAGTCGGTGGCCGTGGCGGCTGCGGCGCACATCGTGACCGCGCCGGTGATCGCAGCGCTCGCTGGCCGGGTCAGCCTGGTCGCGATTGCGGCGAACGTCCTGGCCGAGCCGGTCGTGGCGGTGACGACGATCGTCGGCTTCACCGCGGCAGTGGTGGCCCCGCTGTGGCTGGCGGGCGGCGCTGCTCT
>JAOPVG010000413.1 GCA_025966255.1 Jatrophihabitans sp. | reverse complement strand
GTGCGAAAAACCCCCAGATCCTCCGCAGACCACAGTCCTTCCAGCGGCGCCACGGTGTGCACCCTTCCTAGCCTTGTTTTTGCCACGGATCGCACTGTGTAGGAGGCCGCGTACAGCGCCTCGACCGCCTCGCGATAGGCCACCGAGGTGTTCGGGTCGCCGTGCCCGTCGATCATGAGGAACCCCATGTCGGGCACGTCGACGATCGCGAAGTCGCCCGGCTTCGGCGCGTAGAGGTCCTTGCGTTCCTTCTTGATGTCGTAGGTCCGCATCCGGTTCTCCTCCAGGCGTGACAGCGTGTTGTCGATCCAGGTCAGCTCGGCTCGCAGCATCGTGATTCCGTGTTCAAAGATCACCGCGACGAACTCCTCCATGGGCTCCTGCCGCAAGCGCGCGGCGCGGATCGACTCGATCCGCATGCTGACGCTCTCCCGCCGCCGCCTCAACGACTCGGCAACCTGGCCGGGTGGGAGCATCGGGCTGTTGGCCATCCCCACCAGCACCGGCGCCGTCAACGGGTCCACCCGCTCCAGTGCGTCGCGCGTACCGGCCTCACACGCAGCGACGCCGGCCGAGGTTAGCGAGTAGATTCGCCGTCCCTTCGCCGTGGCCTCGGGGCGCTCGCTGGCGACAAGACCCCGCGACTCCAGCTTGTTGAGCAGGTAGTAGATCGACGAGAACGCCAGCGAAGTCCACTCCCGCACACCCCGTTCGGCGATCTCGGCCTCTAATTGGTAGCCATGCCGAGACTGCTCGGCGAGCAGCCCAAGTAGGGCGAGCTCGGCATCGGTCAGACCATCGGCCACCGTTCTATTCTAGCGCTAGAATAGAAGCCGCGCATCACTGAGAGTGCCGATCCGGGCGTCGCTGAGGGCACCGAGGACCGCTTCGTCGCTCGCTTCCAGGCTCGGACGCGGGTGTGCTCAGCCGGCTCGGGAGGTCGCCCCGTCGGCTCGACCGAAATCGGCCGCAAACCCTTCGCGCCAGGTGGGATAACGCGGCTGCCAGCCGAGCTCCCGCTTCGCCCTGGCGTTGGCCGCGCCGCGCTGCTCCGTCAACGCGCTCGCCGCGACCGCCCCGGCGACAAGGCGCACGACCCACAACGGAAGCTGCCGTGGCGGCTTGGCCCCCAGTAGCTCGGCGAACGCGGGCAAGTGGTCGCGATACGTCACCGGCTCGTCGTCGACGATGTTGTAGACGCCCGGTGCGCCGCTCGACACGGCGCGAACAGTGGCGGCCGCGGCATCGGCAACGTGCAAGAAGGACGTCCGCCCACCGCCGTCCCCGACGATCGGCAGGCGTCGGTTGCGGACCTGCTTCGTCATGTCACCGTCGGGCGCGTACCAGGTGCCGGGGCCGTACAGCGTGCCGTAGCGCAGCACGACACCCTCGATCCCGTCGGTACCGGCCGTGATCCGCTCGAGATCGCGCAACGCGCCGATGAGGGCTCCGAACGGCTCCGGCGCATCCACCCAGACCGGTGACTCCTCGTCGGCGATCGGCGGGCCGGCCGGTGCGTAGAGGAACGCGATGCTCTCGGTGATCACCCGGCGCGCGCCCGCGGCCACCGCCGCGTCGACGAGATGACGAGTGCCCTCGGAGCGCAGCCGATTCGTTCCCGGCGAGCCCTTGCGCAGCTTGGCGAGACTGTCCGGCAGGTCGGTCAGCTGATGGATGACAACTTCGGGACGCGCCTCCCGCACGGCGGCCAGGACGGCGTTGCGGTCGAGCGCGTCGCACACGACGCCCGTCGCGCCGGCCGCCTCGATGGCGGCGATCCTGGCCGGCCTACGGGTCGTGCCGGTGACCTCGTGCCCGGCCTCGACGAGCGCGGGCACGAGCGGACGCCCGAGTACCCCCGTTGCCCCGGCGACGAAGATCCTCACGAGTGGCCTCCTTGCCTACAGCGCGACGTCGACGACGACCGGTGCGTGATCGGACGGTCCCTTCCCCTTGCGGGCCTCGCGGTCGACGTAGGCGTCGGTGACCGCATCGGCGACCGGCGCGCTCGCATAGACGAGATCGATGCGCATGCCCTGGTTCTTGTGGAACATGCCGGCGCGGTAGTCCCAGTACGTGTAGGGCGTGTCGTACTTCAGCGCCCGTGGCACGACGTCGCGCAGGCCCAGATCGCGCAGGGCAGTCAGTGCGTCGCGCTCCGGTTTGGTGACGTGAGTCAGGCCCGCGAACGCCGTCGGATCCCACACGTCGGCATCCGACGGCGCGATGTTGAAGTCGCCCAGCACGGCGAACGGCCGCGCCTCGGTGAGCTCCGCGGCGACAGTCCCGCGCAGCGCCTCGAGCCATTGCAGCTTGTACTCGTAGTGCGAGTGGCCGACCTCGCGACCGTTCGGCACGTAGACCGACCACACCCGCACCTCGCCGCACGTAGCACCGATCGCGCGCGGCTCGGTCGCCTCGAGCATGGCGTCCTCGGGTTGGTGGCCGGGCTCGTCGATCAGACCGCGGCGCACGTCCTCGGCGCCGACGCGGGAGAGGATCGCCACGCCGTTCCACCGCCCGGTTCCGTGAGCACTGATCTCATAACCGAGGTCATTGATCTCGTCGGACGGGAACTGCTCGGCGCTGACCTTCAACTCCTGCAGGCACAGCACGTCCGGTTCGACCACACCCAGCCAATCGACCAGCCGGGGGAGCCGGGCAACGACCGAATTCACGTTCCAGGTGGCGATCCGCACGACCCCAGCGTATTGATCGGGCGCGGGGGGTTGTATCAACGCCCGCACCCGGCCACTCTTCCAAGCGTGGACGAGGCATCGCCGACCGGCCGGTCGCAGCAGTTGCCGGGCAGTGTCGCGCCGACCCAGGTCCTGGACCCGGCGCAGGTCACAGACCCGACCGAGGTCCTACCGCCGGTCAGCGTGCTCGGGCCGATCACGCTCGGGCTCGGCGCCGCGGACGGATACTCCGGGACCGACATCACCAGCCCGCGCGCAGCGGCGGCCGCCGGTGAGGTGCCCTATCTCGCCGCGGACGGCAGCACGCCCGGGGCTGACCCCGTCATCGAACTACGCATCCACGGCATCGGCGGCGCGCCTTCGACGGAGAACCTGCAGGCGCCGACCACCGTGCAGGTCGCAGGCGACGGCACGGCCGGCTTCCACCGCGCCTGGTTCCCCGGCGGATCCGCGCAGGGCCGACCCCGACGCGAGGCCTACTGCTGGGGCGGCCTGAACACGCGCGCGACCAGCCGGGCGCTGTGGCTGCTGCTCGTCGCGTTCATGCTCGTCAACGTCGCGCACTGGGCCCTGCCCGGCCGGCGTACCAAGCGCGAGGCCGCGGCGAACGGCATCTCGCGGGCCTGCCTGCGGCTGCTCGGCCTTGCGCTCACCGTCGCGTTCGTGGCCACGACGATCACCGTCCTCGGCGACCTGCTCGCGTGGCAGGCGCCGGGGCGCAACGTGCTGCCCACGTGGCTGGGCTGGTACTCCGAACGAGCCATCGGGCCGCGGCTGGCGATGTCGCTGCTCGCAGTCATGGCCGTAATCGGTGTGCTCGCGGCGGTGAGCGTGCAGACGTCGAAGTCCTACGAGAAATGGGGCGCGGCCGCGCACAGCGACGCGGATCCGGACTGGCCGCTTACCGAGCCGTCGTTCTGGCGCGGCGAGCGGGTGGTGCAGCGGCAGCGGAACTGCCACCTCGCCGCCGCCTGCGCGCTCGTGCTGCTCTTCGCCGCGCTGCCACACTCCGCGGCGAACCCGCTGCGGATCCTGCTGCTCGTCCTGGCCGGCGTCATCGGCGGAGTCGCGATCGCGCTCATCGCCTCACCGTGGACGGACCGCATCCGGATCGCCGGCAGTGCCGAACGGTGGAGCGACGCGGTGTGCCGTTGGTTCGCCCTCGGCGCCGCGGCCCTGGCCGTGGGCGCGAGCGTGGCCCGGTTCTGGTGGCGCGTCCAGGTCGACGCGCGGGCGTTGCCCGCCGATCAGGTGCTGCAGGTGTGGTCGGTCTTCGCCGAGTTCGCGATCGTGCTCGTGCTGCTGATCGCCGTCGTCGTGCAGGCACCGTGGCGGGCCGGGCGCGAGGTGATGGGTTTCGGGCTCGTGGCTCCGCTGCTGGCCGCCTTGGGTTGCATGGTGGCCACGATCTTCGGCTCGTCGCTGACCCTCGCGGTCGCCAACCTCATCGGCACGCCGAAGGTGACGACGGCGGACGGAGGCGTCGGCCGCAAGACGCTGCTCCTGCCATCGACGGTCTACGCCGGTGGTGCGGGCATGGTCGTCGCCGTGCTGATGGTGGTTGGAATAAGCATCTACGCGCTGTCCTGGGCGAAGTGGGAGGGCGACCGGCTGGCCCGCACCGGCGACAATCAGGATCCCGACTCCGTCCTGAACAGCTATCCCGAACCCGGCGGGGACGACTCGGTACGGCAGGTTGGCAAGACGTGGGCGCGAGCCTCACTCACCGATCACGCGTCGAGCGCGCTGACCGTGATCACCGTGCCCACGGTCGCACTGCTCGTCGCCTACCTCATCTGCCTGCAGGCCGGCGTCGAAAGTTCGTTCCTCGCGAAGGTCGCCCAGATCGGCGGCACGATCGGCGTGGCGGCGACGCTGTACTTCCTCGCCCTGCTGCGGTCGGCGCTGACGAATTCGTCGGCCCGCAAGCGGTTCGGCGCGCTGTGGGACATCGGAACGTTCTGGCCGCGCGCGTGCCATCCGCTCGGCCCGCCGTGTTACGCCGAACGCACGATCCCCGAGGTGGTCACTCGGGTGCGTCGCATCGTCGGCGACCGGGTCCGCGCGCCCGGTGATCCGGCGCTGGCGCAGGAGGACGCCGAACGGCGCAACCACGGCGCCCCGATGGAGGCGCACAGCCCGGTGCTGCTGACCGGCTACAGCCAGGGCACGCCGATCGCCGTGGCCGTGCTCGCCCAGTTGCCGCAGGAAGTCCGGGCCCGGATGTCGCTGCTGCTGCTCGCCGCTCCGGTCCGTCGCCTCTACGGGCGGGCGTTTCCCGCGTACTTCGGCCCGGAGCAGTTGGCGCGGCTGCGGGCCCACCTCACCGACAGTGAAGTCGTCAGGTGGCGCACGCTCGTCCGGCGCAGCGACTACGTCGGCGGCTACGCCTTCGAGCCGAAGCGCAACGCGGCCGAGCACGGACTCGTCGACCGGATCATCTACGACCCGCCGGTGCTCTGGAGCGACAAGGACCCCAGCCCGCCGCCGACGCACCGGCACTCGGACCTGTTCCCCGACCCGCAGGTGAGCCCGTACGCCGCCGAGCTGGCGCGGCTACTCGAGGTCGGCGGCGCGGCGGCTGGGCCGGCGCCGGAGCGGGACCGGACCGGGTAGCTGGTGGCGGCAGGATGGTGAAGAGGTGGCCCGGAAGGTGAGCACGCACGATCCGGTCGAGCGGCTGCGGGCGCTGTGCCTGCGCCTTCCGGAGGCTGTGGAGCGAATCAGTCACGGCGAGCCCTGCTTCTTCGTGCGCGACAAGAAGCAGTTCGTCTCGGTGGACAATCACCACCACGGCGCCGAGCACCTCAGCTTCTGGTGCGCCGCGCCACCCGGTGCGCAGGAGGCGTTGATCGGCGAGAACCCGGGCCGATTCTTCCGGCCGCCCTACGTCGGGCATCGCGGGTGGCTGGGCGTGGTCCTCGACGACGTCGACGGACGTCCACCGGACTGGGACGAGATCGACGAGATCGTCCGCGACGCCTTCCGGCAGGTGGCGCCCAAGTCGCTCGCCGCGCAACTGGACGGCTGATCGCGCCGTACCGCGTACTCTCGACCGACGTGGACGTGCCCGCAGAGTTGAAGGAATTGACGGCGACCCTCGTCAGCATCGAATCGGTCCTGGACCTCGACACCCTGCGCCGCGAAGTGAGCGAACTCGAGGCCCAGGCGTCCGTGCCGGACCTCTGGGACGACCCCGACAAGGCGCAGCAGGTCAACTCGCGGCTGTCGTACGCGCAGGGCGAGGTGCGTCGGGTGGAGGACATCCGCCGCCGCCTCGACGACGCGCAGACCCTGTGGGATCTCGCCGAGGAGATGGACGACCCCGACTCCCGCGCCGAGGCCGAAACCGAGGTGGCCGGCCTGCGGCGCGCGATCGACGAGCTCGAGGTCCGCACGCTGCTCTCCGGCGAGTACGACTCCCGCGAAGCGCTGATGACGATCCGGTCGGAGGCGGGCGGCGTGGATGCCGCCGACTTCGCCGAAATGCTGATGCGCATGTACCTGCGCTGGGCGGAGCGGCACAACTACCCCGTCGACGTCATGGACACGTCCTACGCCGAAGAGGCCGGCATCAAGTCGGCCACGTTCCAGGTGAAGGCGCCCTACGCGTACGGCACGCTGTCGGTGGAGCAGGGCACGCACCGGCTCGTCCGGATCAGCCCGTTCGACAACCAGGGCCGCCGGCAGACGTCCTTCGTGGGCGTCGAGGTGCTGCCGGTCGTGGAGTCCTCGGACCACGTCGAGATCCCCGACGACGACATTCGGGTGGACGTCTACCGCTCGTCCGGACCGGGCGGGCAGGGCGTCAACACGACCGACTCGGCCGTGCGCATCACCCACCTGCCCACCGGCATCGTGGTCAGCTGCCAGAACGAGCGTAGTCAGATCCAGAACCGCGCCTCGGCGATGGCGGTGCTGCAGGCCAAGCTGCTCGAGGTCCGCCGGCAGCAACAGCAGGCGACGATGGACGCGCTCAAGGACGCCGGCAACAGCTGGGGCAACCAGATGCGCAGCTACGTGCTGCACCCGTATCAGATGGTGAAGGACCTGCGCACCGACTACGAGGTCGGCAACCCGCAGGGTGTGCTCGACGGTGACATCGACGGGTTCATCGAGGCCGGTATCCGCTGGCGTAGATCAGCCGACCATGCCGCGAATCAGTAGTCACCTCAGAATGGCCACCGGTTGGTTGTCCCGACTGACCACTAGTGCGGCGATCGGCGCCGGCGTCAGGGTGCCGCGCGACGGCCGGCAACGACGAGCGCCGCCGATCAGGTCAGCAGCAAGGTATCCAGTCGGCGGGCGGTAACCACCAACCCGACCGCGGCCATGACCGCGAAGTATGCGACGTGCCCGATCATGGCCACGGTGAACACCCCGGCGTTGAG
>JAOPVG010000405.1 GCA_025966255.1 Jatrophihabitans sp. | reverse complement strand
GCCGCGGCGAGGACCGGTACCCCGGACGACATCGCCTCCATCATCGCGACCGGAGGACCGTCGCGCAGCGTGGGTTGGACGAACACGTGGCTGCGTCGCACCAGGTCGCCGACGTCGGTGTGCTCCGCGACGCGGCCGTGGAAGCGGACGACGTCCTCGAGGCCGAGGTCGCGCGTCAGTCGTTCGAGCCGGGCGCGTTGGTCCCCGGTGCCGATGATGTCCAGCGAGATCGCGTCCGAACCGGGTTCGCGAGCCAAGGCGAGCGCGCGCAGCGTGAGGTCGAAGCCCTTCCAGTGCACCAGGCGCCCGACCGAGATCAGTCGGAGCGACTCGCCGGGCTTGCGCGCCGATGGTTCGGCGGCGAACTCGTGCGCGGCGATGCCGACGTGCCGGACCGCGGTCGCGTTGCGCGGACGCAGCAGGCGCCGGGTTCCCTCACACGCCTCGCGGGAGTAGTACACCCCGACGGTTGCCCGGCGACGGGTGAGCCAGCACATCGGGTCGAGCACGCCGAAGGTCAGCTGCATGACGCGACGTACGGCTTCGTAGCTCTTGGCCCGGCGATCCAGGATCGATCGGTAGCCCTTGGGGAAGGTGTGCGACCAACCCCCGATCGGCCCCCAGACGAAGGGCACGCCGGCGAACGCGCACGCGCTGAACACCGCGTCGTTGCAGAACGTCACGTGATGCGCGAAGTCGATGTCGTGCGCCTTGCTCAGCCGCCGCACCAGCCGGATCGCCCGGAGCTGCCAGAGCACGTAGTAGAACATGACGCCGAACATCGGCAGCCGCTTCTTGATCGTGATCAGGATGTGGCCCAGGTCGTGGTAGTGGACGACCAGTCGCGCGTCGAGGTCCCGAGTCAACGTGCGCCGGCCGGCCTCGATTGCCGGTCGGTTGTTCAGTCGCGTGACCAGGTGCACGGTATGGCCGGACGCGAGCGCGCCCACCGTCCAATGCCAGCCGACCGAGGGCTCACCGCCGTCGTCCGGGCCGCATGAGTAGGCCATGATCAAGATCTTCATACGGATCTGGTCAGGTCCCCCGGAGTCCTCATGCGTACAGCTCGTTGTCGATCCGGTCGTGGGCCGGCGGCGACTCATCCCCAGTGCTGCTCGGGGCCGCGGCCGGGCGCCGGTAGCGATGGTAAGAGTAGCCAAACGCGCCCGCGACGAGCCCGGCCCCGCGGAGCAGGGTCTGTAGGCCGAGCGCGTGCTGCCGGTCCGAGCGGGTCACAGTGCCCACGAGCCAACGCGTTGCGCCGACGGCGATGCGCGGCAGCCCGACCGCGCAGCACCACATGGCCGCGGCGCAGCGCTGCGCAAAACCCGACGTCAGCGAGAGCGCTACCCGGCTGTCGGTTGTCCCGTAGCTGAACGCGCGGGAGAGCAGCCAGTGACGCGTCGTCCGCTCCGCGGGTACGAGTTCGGTGACCACCGCCTCGCGGCACCACACCATCCGAGCCTCGCGCGCGACCCGGGTGGTGAACTGCGTATCACCGCCGCCGCTGATGCCGAACCGCTCGTCGAAGCGCAGGCCCATCGTATTGATCTGACGCAGGTCCAGCAGCAGGTTGTTGGTGGCGCCTCGGGCGATCGCCTCACCTGTCCGGGTCTCAGCCCGCGAGCGGCGGGCGAAGAATTCGCCCGCGATCACCCACGGCTCCGGCGCAACGGCGAACAGCGTTTCAACCGGGCCTACCACCGCCGCCGGATGGTCGCTCCGCCAGGTCAGCAGCAACGACTTCAGCCAACCGGATGTCGGCTGCTCGTCGTCATCGATGAACACCAGCACGTCGGCCGGGTCGGCGTCGGTGAGCGCTCGATTGCGCGCGGCCGAGATTCCCGGAGCGGGTTCGACGACGGACCGGGTCGCCGGCAGCGCCAATTCCGACACCAGATCAGCGCCGCTACCGGCGGGGTCGTTGTCGACGACCAGGATGTCCACGTGGGCGGCACAGTCGGGGTCCGCACTCACCTGCTGAGCCTGCTCCGACAGCAGCGGCAACAACGCGGCCAGATGATCACGCCGATGGAACGTTGCGACCGCCACGGTGACGCGCACTCGCTCGGCGATACGTTCCGGCTCGCCCTTGGGCTCGATCGGCCGCGCGCCGGCGCCATCGACGGGCGGGGCCGGTCGTCGGCCGAGCACCGCCTTGCCGGCAACCATCAGTCCGGCGACACTCCCGGCGACGGCCGCGAGCAGCGGACGCGGCGAGTGGATGAGCTGGCGCCGGCCGCCCTGCATGAGGATCCGCCAGCTCTCCGAAGGCGCGAAGGCCATCCACCGCAGCACGGTGCCACGGGGTAGCCGGTGCGCCGCGAACACCAGCCGGTTTCGGCAGTTGTACCGGTAGTACAGCGGCGACTTGGCGTGGCCGCGGCGGGGGCCCTGCGTCCCCCCGCTGTCGTGCACGATCTCGAGATCCTCGCGAACGACCAACCGGGCGTCGACCGCTATTGCGCGCAGGCTGAGATCGACGTCCTCCCAGTACATGAAATACGTCTCGTCGAAGCCGCCGATATCGGCGAACAGGTCGGTGCGCAGAGCCAGGCACGTGGCGGGCAGCCACGGCCGAAGATGTGCATCGCTTTCCGCCCGCGCCTTGCCGACCCGCCCCGTGCGGAGGTCAAGGACCGAGCCGGAGTTCAGCGTGTTCCGCATCGGCGAGCGCAGCCGGGGCGTGATCATCGAGCGCGGTTCGCGCACCGCGTGTTGCCGCAGCTCGTCGAGCACAAGTGCCGAGGCGATGGCATCGGGGTTCAGGAACAGCAGCGTGCCGCACCCGATCTCGGCCGCGTGCCGGGCCCCGGCGTTGGCCGCGGCTCCGAACCCACGGTTGTCGGGGAGCAGCAGCCACTCCCACCCGTGCGCCTCTGCGACCTGTCGCACCGAGACTCGTTCAGCCTCGTCGAGGTAGTTGTCCACGACGACAACGCGGAAATGCGAGCGGTCGAGATCCAGCCCACCGACATTGGCTTCGATCAGCGAATGCGACCCGAAGTTGACGACAACCACGCCGACCAGAGCGCTGTCGCCCCCACGGAATCCGGCCCGGTCGCCGCCCTCGCCGGGAGCACGGGCCCGGGCGAGACGCGTCGTTCTCGTCACGGCAGGCGCACCGCGTAGTTGTCGTAGGTGACGACGACGGGTGCATTGGGCGCGGTCGAGCCCAGGTTGGTGAGCAGACCAACTGCGCCCGCGCCCTGCAGTGTCGGCGCGGTGTCAGTAGCGCTGATCCGCCAGGCGGCCGGCTCAGCCGCGGACGCAAGCCACACCTTGCCCTGCAACGTCGTGGTCGTCCCGTTACCGGTGACCTGGAACCGCACGCGCAGCACATCGCCTGGCGTGTAGGTCAGACCGGTCACGTTGACCTCGCTGCCGGTGGTCTCAACGCCGCTCACGACCTTCGACCACGCCAGGTGAACGATGCCGCCCGTGAGGAACTTGAGCCGCAAGCGATAGTCGCTGGTGCCATTACGCCGAGCGAGCAGGGTGACGGTGGTTCCGTTGCCGGCCGCGGCCTTGTCGAGACTGGCGTCGACGACCTCGTTGACGTTGACCGCCGACACGCCGTTGAGAAGCGCGAGCGGTCCGACGCCTGGCGCCGACAACCGGACCAGGCCCTGGCTGCCGTTGACCGAGAACGAGCTTGCGCCGCTGCTCACGGTCCACGGTCCGCCGAAGTCCGACGGGCCCCACCCACCGGTGGCGGTGCGGGCAAAGTCATCCTTGGCGATGGCGTCGGTCACCGGAATGATCTTCGTCGCGGTATCCGTCCCGCCCCGGTTGTCGGTCACCGTCAGCGTCACCGTGTACGTGCCCTCGGTGTA